>NZ_CAWQMW010000167.1:0-23967 GCF_963895965.1 Xenorhabdus sp. PB30.3
CATTAAATTAAAGTCAATGAATATATTTAATCAACATCAGGCGAAATATATTTCTATTATTATAAAAAATATATGATTAATAATACGCATTGATTGCACTTTTATTTTTGTTATTACCCGTAACATAGAAATACAACTCATGCATTAAATTGAAAATTTAACTTAAGTCAGGTTAAGGTAAAATTTATTTTTCAAGACGCAGGCAGCCAAAGACAAAAAAGAAATGTCTTATACATTATGTTTATTCATCGGTCTAAATGGTATGCCCTTCATCTTTCAGAAAAAATAAAGGGCAATATGCAGTTACTTATGAGAATGAGGCCATAGCCACGCAGCTCCGCGCACTCCACTGGAATCACCATGCAGCGCTTTTTTGATAGGTGTTGCACACTCGCCACCAAACACCCACTCGCTGACTAAGCCGGGCAGAGTCTGATAAAGACGATCAACGTTACTCATACCACCGCCCAAGACAATAACATCGGGATCAAGTAAGTTAACGACCTGTGCCAGTGCCCTCGCCAGACGTCTTTCATAACGCTGGATAGCCAGTTCTGCGATTTTCTCCCCTTGTGCCACGGCCTCCATGATTTCATGGCCTTTTTTATGTATACCACTGGCGCGGAAATAATCTCTCATAAAGCCGGTTCCCGATACAAACATCTCAGTACAACCGGGTTTACCACAGAAACAGCGCACCTCTTCCTGATATGCACGATCTTCATCGTTCATCCACGGCAATGGGTTATGACCCCACTCTCCAGCCAGACCATTGCCACCTGCATGGACTCTGCCATCAAATGCCAGACCCGAGCCACAGCCCGTCCCGACAATAACCGCAAATACCATTTGTTTACCTGCCGCCGCACCATCAGTCGCTTCTGATACAGCCAGACAGTTCGCATCATTGGCAACCCGGACTTCACGACCCAACAGGGCAGAAATATCTCTGTCCAGTACCTGATCATTCAGCCAGACAGAATTGGCATTTTTAACTTTTCCGGTAAAAGGTGAAATTGCACCCGGAATACCAATACCGATTGTTCCTCTCTGGCCAGTTGCCTGTTCTGCGTCTGCTATCAAACCAGCAATCGCAGCCAAAGTCTGCGGGTAGTCATTGCGGGGAGTATCTACCCGCTTACGAAACAGCTCTTTTCCCTGATCGCCCAATGCGATCACTTCAATCTTGGTTCCACCAAGATCAATACCTATACGCATAGCTTACCTTTTTCTCTGTGGTTAACCGTTAGCTGAATTTTTCAGCCTAACTGGATCGTGTTGTTACAGGATCATTGCCTGAGCAGCATTAACAATCAAGAACTATAACGTCACTTTGTTTTAGGAATTGGACGTTTGTTTTCAGAATTGTGCATAACCAACAAAAAGAAAACCTACAAAACGACGGGTATGAATTTCTAGGGCTTCACCACATGATTCGTTATCATGCACAGCTACGCTTTTCAAATAACGTTTATATGACGTTCGTCACAATGCATAAATATGGGGTAACCGCATGTTATGGTTCAAAAATTTAATGATTTACCGTTTAAACCGAGAAATATCGCTTTCTGCGGATGAACTGGAAAAACAATTAAGCCCATTGGCATTCACCCCATGTGGCAGTCAGGATATGATGAAAACAGGCTGGGTTCCGCCAATGGGTGCTCATGGTGAAGCACTAACGCATGCAGCAGGTAATCAGATCCTGATCTGTGCACGCAAAGAAGAAAAAATGTTGCCTTCTCCGGTTATTAAACAGGAACTTCAGGCCAAAATTGCCCGTCTGGAAGGAGAGCAACACCGGAAATTAAAAAAAACCGAGAAAGACTCGCTGAAAGATGAAGTGATTCATACTTTATTACCAAGGGCATTCAGCCGTTTCAGCCAGACTTATATCTGGATAGATACTGTTAACCATCTGATTATTGTCGACTCCGCCAGTGCCAAACGCGCTGAAGATAATCTGGCATTACTCAGAAAAACGCTGGGTTCATTGCCTGTCGTTCCTCTGACGTTTGCGGATCCGATTGAGTTAACATTAACTGAATGGGTTCGCTCAGGAGACCTGCCTGCGGGTTATGCACTGATGGATGAAGCAGAATTGAAAGCCATTCTGGAAGAAGGCGGAGTTATCCGCTGTAAAAAACAGGAGTTGGTATCTGACGAAATAGCAACACACATTGAATCCGGGAAATATGTCACCAAACTGGCGCTGGACTGGGAAGAGCGGATTCAGTTCATGCTGTCAGATGATGGCTCTTACAAGCGTATAAAGTTCAGCGAAACATTACGTGACCAGAATGACGATATTGATCGTGAAGATATCGCCCAGCGATTTGATGCCGATTTTACGCTGATGACGGGTGAGTTAAGTGCACTGATAAAAAATACGATTGATGCACTGGGTGGTGAAGCAGAAAGGTAATATACACTTCGTCTTTCAAGCTGCCTCTTTGTTGGCCACACTCGCTCACCCCAGTCGCATAGTTATCTATGCTCAGGGGATTTGCTCCTTTGCCGCCGCGATGCATCTTAAAATCCATTGTGTATAGACGGATCTAACTGATTAAAGTCTAATTAATATTGGGTAGAGCCTCAATGACAGCACCATTGAGGCTCATTACTTCAGCTATTATCAAAAACGATATACTAGGCCAACACCCATTACGTTATCAGTATTAAGCTTAGTTGCTTTTGTGAAAGCATTATCTTTCAGAAGATTAATCTGATATTCAGCATAGGTACCCAGATTTTTGTTGAAATTATAAGATGCACCGACAGAAATATACTTCACCAAATCTTCAGAATTTTTGTTCGTTAACAAATTATTCTCACCCAGATCCTTACCTAAATCCTTACCTTTGGAGTAAACATAAGCAATCCCCGGGCGCAGACCAAAATCAAATTGATACTGAGCGGTTAACTCAATGTTTTCAGTTTTGTTTGCGAACATCACGCGGTTATCCACTGAGCTGCCGAATCGGGTCAGGTTACGAGCTTCTCCATACATAGCGGCCAGATAAACGTTATTTTTATCGTATTTTGCTGATACCAGCCAGGCTTCTGCTTTGTTCCCTTTTGCCAGCACCTTAGCTGATGCAGTACCGTTTTTCTGATCTGTAGTACGGTTAGAATTGCCATAAGAAGCCGCTACAGTAAAACCATGCCCCAAATTATAGGAGCTGGAAAGACCAACACCATCACCATTTTGCCGCGCAATATCATTACGGGTATTTAGGGTTCCGCCATCATTCTTAGCCTGATATTGCAGGGCGAAATTCAAACCGTTTACTAATCCGAAAAAGTCAGTATTACGATAAGTTAACAGCCCTGTTGCACGACCCATCATGAAGTTCTCAGTGGCGGCCATACTATCCCCACCAAACACAGACATCATATCTGTCAGAGCGTTAGCATCATAGACAACACCAAAGTTACGCCCATAATCCAGTGTGCCGTACTCACCCAGTTTAAAACCGACAAAAGCCAGACGCGTTCTTGCAAATTGGCTACTTTCAACTTCAGTTCTACTGGCACCCATATTGAATTCCCAGCGCCCGTACCCGGAAATAGAATCTGTAAGCTGGGTAGTTCCTCTAATACCAATACGACCAAAGGAATTATCCCCTGCTTCTTTGCTTTTTGATTTAGCAAAATAACGTTGAACTTCAGCTTTGCCATATAAATCTATTTTATTACCATCCTTATTATAAATTTCAGCCGCATTTGCAGTCCCAGTTATAAAACAAGCCGGAATTGCCATTGCTATTGCCATTGCTATTACGTTGTGTTTTGTCATTATTGTGGTCCTCACATGTATTGTTATTTACCTTTTGCCACCGCCAAGAAATACACTTTCTAAGAAACACTTATTCAATAAAGAAATTTCCCAAAAGATTAATTAGGCGGATTAACATTTAGCAATCTTTGTTACTTTATGGTTAATTTTGTAATTAGCAATAGCGATACTAAGATCCAATTTAACCTTTTGCTAACAAAATTTATCCAAAAGTGCTATCCTGTGAAGCAGGTCACGTAATGAGCAGAGATTCAATACTCTAATAGCATCAATTATGTCAATTAATTATTAAAAACAGTAAGTTATAAAAAATCAGGCCAGTGATGAAAAAGAGACGATATAACCCTAAACAGCATTTTTCACTGTTAAGTATTATGGGCTACATGATAATCACTTATTGTAAATATTGACAACTGCCGGAGAGTTCTGTATTTCGTGGAAATTAGGATATTTCTTTTTATTTCGAGGGGGCATTCCTTATATTTTCAAATGAACAACGCCAATCCAGTACAATAAATATTAACAACCTATAAGGTGCTAAAATGGCAGAAAACTACCCGCGAGCACGAGGCAGACCAGCAATTCCGGAATCAGAAATACGCCAAAAAATTCATGATATTACTCTTTCTCTCTTGCTAAATCAGGGCTATAACAAAACAACCATGGATGTTATTGCCCAAAAAGCTAAAATCGCCAAAAAAACACTCTACCGTTTTTTTAAAAACAGAGAAGAACTAATTGAGCAAGTTGTATTAGACTGGCAAGATAATTCCCCTCCATCTCTAACCAAAAATGCCAGTACTTCCCATCAAGTGATAATATTATTAGAAAAATATTTAAAGGATATTTCTGATAAGTATTTGTCTGAAAATGAAGTGGGGTTATTTAAATTATTACAGTCTGATTTCCCTCATCGCAATACATTACTGGAAAAGTATCAAAAAAGCGGTATCGAAAACAGTAAGGTTATTTTGGAAAACTGGTTGAACAATCAACATGAACGAGGAGTATTGAATAAGTTTAATTATAATACTTTCAGCGAGCTGGCTATTTCCATGGTTATTGCAGAGCCATTAAGGAAAATGGCATTAGGGCTGGTTCCGCCTTTACCAGAAACAGATGTTTCACCACAGATTACGGCAATAATAAAATTAATATCTGTTGAGTCAGATAAAAAATAAACCTTTCCATTCTAATTTTATTTCACAGCAAAAGAATTGGCGTTGAGGTTATAATAAAACTCAACGCCTGCTTTTTAATAATTAACAAAATCCTCATCTTTCAATATCAACATTATCACCTAATCTGATGAAGATTCTCCGAAACTGTTCAAAGCAAGTTATTTTATTTAACTGATTAATCATTTCATCCTGACTGAAAACATCCAATAACGCATCATAACACTCCGCAAAACACGCCCTGTCGATTCTGTTTATCGCAATTAAAAAAACAACATGTACACGCTCACTTTCCCCCCAGAGAATACCTTTTGGGCTGATAGCGACTGCAACACCGGTCTTTATCGCATCCATCTTTGCTGAATGTGGTAATGCCAGAATACCAAACGCAGTTGAAGACGCACTTTCCCGCTGATAAACATATCTGACAAAATCGGCCTCAGTATAGCCCTTTGCAAACATAGTCTGGCAGAGCACACCGATAAGTTCATCCCTATGCTGAAAAGCGGGTTCAAACCAGAACAATCCCGGTTCAAAAAACAGGTCAAAATTACGTTGTAGCGCCCTTCTTTTCCTGTTCGCATTAGCGATATCAATTTTACCAAGCAACTGTGCACGCCTATCTCGCATCTGAAAAGGAGATATACACACTGTTTCATATTTATGACTGGAAGGAATATTTATAGTTGTAATCAATAACTCAAATTCAAAACACGCTAGTTCAGAAGGCTGTGATATTATTTTAATAATATTTATTTCATCACCAAAATCACGTAATAACTGTTGGTATATTTTGTTTTCAATTCCCTTATAGCCCGGGCATAAAAGTACTGTCTGTACTTTGTGACCTTTAGTTTTTTGTCGTTCAAATTCAGCACCAACATGTAAAGCAAGAAAAGAAATCTCATCTTCATTCAGTTTCTTGCCAAAAAACTCATTTAATTGTAAGGAAATAAAAACAGCAATATCAAAAACAGTACGACACTCTTTTTTTATCATATCCAACATAGGGTTTCTGGTATGAACATTGTGCTGCAAGCGTGTTTTCAGACCTGAGATGTGCAAACAGAATAATGAAATAAAATCATCTGTTGCTAAATCAATCAGATAATGCTCCGCCACCGATTCAGCGACCTGTCTGGAAAGCTGATATAAATCCGATTTATCTGATTCAATTAATTTACTGTCTCCTGTCTGAGTGATATTGGTATTGATTTTCAGTAAGGTGTAACAAAAGTTTCTCTCATTCTCTGCTATAGGAATATTAAAAGCATATTGTAATCTTTCACACAGCTCTTCTGTTATTAACCTCAATCCCTGATTTTCTTCTATAAAGGACAATTGATTTTTTAAATACTTGCCATAACTTAATCGCTTGAGCAGTATCAAAAAACGCAGCACAAGATTTGTATATGAGAGTTCATAAATGGAGTGGCCTTGATTATTAAAGACCTGCGTAATAATATCAGATATAGTTTTAACCTGCTGTTCCCCGAATAATATTACCAGTTTTTTCAAATCCAGCGTTCTGTAGTCTGCCTGCTCCATGATGGTATGATAGACTAACTCCCTTAAGTCCAGCTCAGAGCCTATAATTTCAAAGCGATTATTTTTGCATAAAAACCTGACATTGAATTTTTCAAAAGAGCCATTCATTTTATATATCAATGATTTTAAAGTTGAATCACTGATATATAAACCGGCACTGAGATCATAAATTTTATTACTTTGTCTGGATAACAGAAAAGACTTAATCAGATAACACGCTCTTTCCTGATAGGTTCTAGGAAAGTCACTGAGTTTTTGCTTCAATTTAAGATTTGAATCAGATGATAAAACATACCCTGAACGGCTGGAGATAATGATTTGACTCCTGTAGGATTCATTAATTTCCATCACATAGCTTTTGATGGTTCTGATTGAAACATTTAAGACCTGAGATAATTTAACTGCTAAAGTCGGGTTATTTTGTTCCATTAAATAATTCAATAATTCTTTCTGCTTAGGCCTTAGCATTATAACCCCCTATTAAATAAAAAAGTAAAACGTCAAACTTACAGATTCAGTCAATTAAAAAAACAGAAAATTGCCCTCCTGAAGTGAAAACAGATAATTGAATATAAAATCAAAATTGAAGATAGTAGTTTATATATCCGAAAACAAAAATCAATTAGCGACAAAATAATGAGGAGTTTATATGAAAAACGTTTTTATTATGTTGTGTTGTGGTGCCGGTATTTCCAGTGGAATGCTGGCTACAAAAACCAGAAATGCTGCCAGAAAAAAAGAATTATCCGTTACTGTTGAAGCCAGAAGCGAAAGCGAAGTTACTGAGTATTTTTCAGTAATTGATATTTTATTTCTTGGACCTCATTACGCCTCCCAACAAGAAGAGTTCCAGAAACATGCTGATATTTATAATATTCCCGTCATTGTTGTACCACAAAATATCTATGGAAAACTGGATGGTGAGGCATTGCTGGAATTAGCCATATCCACACTAAACAAATAAATTGAATCATTAACCTTATTATTTACAGTACCGGGGTTTTTTATTTACATCCAATTAATGGAAGAGAAAATAATAAAGAGAGATGCAAAATGAAAGCATTTATGTCGTGGTTATCTGATTCATTTGCACCAGCGATGCAAAATTTCACTAAACGACCATGGGTTGCTGCTATTTCTGGTTCCATGCAGAAAAATATCCCGTTTATTTTAGCGGGTTCACTGATATTTTTTTATAATGTATTTCGTTCTTATCTTCCCTTTTTACCCAATCTTGGTCGAATAGCTGAATATTCTTTTGGCATGCTCGGCTTAATTACAGCGTTTATGATTGCCAATCAGATGATGGAAAAACTTCATCATTTTCGGTATACCCTGATTGCCGGCCTGACATCCATTTGTGTTTATATGATGTTCATTAAGCCAGAGTTTTCTGACGGTAATATGATTGTCAGTTTTGAACGATTCGGCCCTGCGGGAATTTTACTGGGGATTGTCACCGGCCTGTTTGTTTCCTATCTTTTCCACTTATACACAAAAATAGGTTTTCTGAAAGACAGTACTCTACCTGATTTTGTCACTGGCTGGATACACGCCATTATTCCAATTCTGCTTTCTATCGGAGTCGGAACATTATTAGTATTTACCCTTGAGATTGATATTTTCTCCCGTCTGCTTTACCTCTTTTCACCTATTGCGGCATTCGGTCAGACACTACCGGGCTTTATACTGATGGCATTAATTCCGGCTATTGCATTCTCAATGGGGATTTCAGTCTGGACATTTACTGGCCTGCAAATGCCTATTTTTATGCTTGGTATCAGCACCAATATTACTTTGGCAGCAGCAGGTCAGGCTCCGACCAATATTGTGACTTATGAAACCATGTATACAGCGGCGTTGATCACAATGGGTGGAACCGGTGCCACTCTCGCACTGAATCTTTTAATGCTGTTTTCAAAATCCAGAGATCTTAAGGCAACAGGTTATATCTGTATCGAGCCTTCGTTCTTCAATATCAATGAGCCACTGGTGTTTGGTACACCAATTGTTCTCAACCCACTGCTCATGCTGCCAATGTGGATTAATGCGATCACCAGCCCAATTATTATCTGGGTGTTTATGCGCTCCGACTGGCTGAATATCCCTGCCAAAATGATTCAGGTCGGTCAAATACCCGCTCCGTTTTCCAGCGTCATGATTACTGAAGACTGGCGGGCGATCATCTGCTATTTGGTGCTAATGGCCGTGTTCCTCGTGACCTGGTATCCCTTCTTTAAAGTGTATGAGAAAAAACGTATTGAAGAAGAAAACCTCAACGCAGCATAAGCGACTCTACTACAAGGAAAAACAATCATGAATAGTGAGGAAAATATCTTAATTGCTATTTCTATGGAAATTATTCTCGATGCAGGTAATGCCAGAGAAAAAAGTGAAAAAGCAATGAAATTCGCTCGTAATGGCGATTTTGAAAATGCTCGCATATATATGGAAAAAGCACGAAAGATGATGTTGTCAGCTCATCAAACACAAACTGATGTTATTCAAAAAGAGACTCAGGGCGATGATATTAAATTGAGTCTGCTATTTATTCATGCTCAGGATACGTTAATGACGATACGTAGCGAGTTACTCCTGAGAGAAGAAATAATTGATTTATATAAACACATTAAAAATGTGAACGATAATAAAGGAAAAAATCATCATGACGAAAGATAACACGCTATTTCCTGAAACTTTTCTTTGGGGTGCAGCAACCAGTGCTTATCAGGTTGAAGGTGCGGCAGAAAAATATGGTAAAAAATTATCCCAGCAAGATATTCTCAATAATAAACCAGGGTTAGCTGATTCCCATATTACCAGTGATCATTATCATCGCTACAAAGAAGATGTTGCATTAATGAAAGAACTGGGATTAAAAGCCTATCGGTTTTCTATCGCATGGTCGCGTATTTTTCCTGATGGTATCGGGAAACCGAATAATGAAGGTGTACAGTTTTACCATAATCTTATCGATGAATTATTAGAAAATGGTATTACACCAATCCCAACGCTTTATCATTATGATATGCCAATGGCTTTGGTGGAAAAATATCATGGCTGGATTGACAGGCAAAGTGTCAATGATTTTGCTTACTACGCTGAATTTGTTATCAGAGAATATGGTAAGAAAGCCAAATACTGGCTGACGATTAATGAACAAAGCATTATCGTACAATTCTGGACGAAAAAATGTTTTATCCCTGAACAATATCTCGATAATGAACAGATTAAATATCAGATAAATCATCACATGAATCTGGCTCATGCCATCGCCTGCAAATTAGTCCATCAATGGGTGCCGGAAGGTCAGGTTGGTGCAGCATTGGGATATTCAGCCATTTATCCGCTGACCAGCAAACCAGAAGATAATCTGGCGGCACAGAATGCCAATGATCTGCGTAATTACTATTTCACCGATATTTATTTGAAAGGGGAATATAATCAATCCGCTTTGATTTACCTGAAAAATCAGGAGATGGCACCTAATATCGAAGACGGTGATATGGTGTTAATTAAAGAAGGATACTCTGATTTTCTGGCTCTCAATTACTATTGTAGCCATGCAGCCGCTGCCGCACCAGAAGGTGCTCAGAGACGTATGGATGGTTTTAATCCGACAGGCATCAAAGGGCAAATAGACGGTTATGAGATCCAGCCTGATTACTATCAGATCCACAAAAACCCACAGCTTGATACTACTGATTGGGATTGGACGATTGATCCGCATGGGCTTGAGTATCTGCTACGCGATTTATATACCCGTTATCAAAAGCCATTAATGATCACTGAAAATGGATTTGGTGCTGATGATATTCTGGCATCTGACGGCACTATTCATGATAGCTATCGCATTGATTATTTAAAGCAGCACCTACAGGCGATTAAACGGGCAATGGATTCCGGCGTTGTCGTACTTTCCTATAACCCGTGGAGTTTTATTGATCTTCTTTCCACCAGCAATGGCTACAAAAAGCGGTATGGTTTTGTTTACGTTAACCGCACTGATGACGACCTCAAAGATCTCGCTCGTTATAAGAAAGATTCATTTTATTGGTATCAGAACGTTATCCAGACACGTGGTGGTTCATTAACTGAATGACGAAGGGATAGATAAAGTCATGATCGAATATTCCGTAATAGTAACAGCCCCTTCGGGGCTACATACCCGGCCTTCGGCACAACTCTGTAATTTAGCTAAGACTTATAGTGGCACAGTAGAAATTATCAGAGGGGATAAAGTCGCTAATTTAAAAAGCATGTTCAAAATTATGTCGATGGGAATTAAAAATGGCATGGAAATTATTGTTCGGGTAGAAGGAGAAAACGAAGAGGAAATGGCGAAATCCGTTGTTGATCTTATTCGTAGTATTAAAGAGTAAACTTCATTGTTTATTTATTGGAAATAAATTATGGTCTCTTTTGATGAAATGGAAAGTATTGCACACCAGCTTATTTCTCCGACGCAATTAAATAAATATATTAAATATGGTCACGTCGCTGCGGTCATTCAGTGTGACTCCGGCCATATTTATACCGGAGTGAGTATTGATACTTCCTGTTCTATGGGATTTTGTGCAGAGCATGGTGCCATCGCCGATATGATAAAGCATGGAGAAAATCGGATAATTAAAATTATCGCAGTTAATAAATCCGGCGATATTATTCCTCCCTGTGGTCGCTGTCGGGAATTTATCAGCCAGATAAATCGGGAGAATATACACACCAAAGTGAAAGTTAATAAAGAGGTGGTTTTACCATTGCGTGAATTATTGCCGTTTGACTGGAAAAATATGTAAAAAGTTTTATTTTTAATAAATATCAGATAGAAAAAACCTGCCCGAATTTATTATTCGGGCAGGTTTTTTATTCATACAGAATTAATTTTGTAGCGTTTATTTCGCCTCTACCGCTTCCATTCCGACCAGTCCTACTTTGAGGTAGCCTGCTTTACGCAAAGAGTCCATGACACTCATCAGAGTTTCATAATCCACGCTTTTATCCGCCTGGAAGAAAATCGTGGTTTCTTTATTGGACTGAGTTGTCTGATCCAAGACTGAAGAGAGCGAATCACGATCAACCTGTTGATCACCAACAAATAACTGGCTGTCTGCTTTTACCGTCAGAAAGACCGGTTTCTCCGGTCGTGGCTGTGGTTTGGCTGTTGATGCCGGTAAATCAACCTTGATATCAACGGTTGCCAGTGGTGCGGCCACCATAAAGATGATCAGCAGCACTAACATGACATCAATAAAGGGTGTGACGTTAATCTCGTGTAATTCACCGCTATCGTCCAAATCTTCATTAAGACGTATTGCCATAATTAATTACCTTGCTTCTGCTTTATCAGTTTTTCTGTCAGCCAAATCAAGATCACGACCAAGCAACAAAATTGCCTGTGCCGCAGTATCACCAACCTGCCCACGGTATGATGAAATAACACGGGCAAAAATGTTATAGATAACAACCGCAGGAATTGCAGCGACCAGACCCAGTGCGGTTGCCAGCAGTGCTTCTGCAATACCCGGAGCAACAACGGCAAGGTTAGTGGTTTGTGAATGGGCAATACCAATAAAGCTGTTCATGATCCCCCAGACGGTTCCGAACAGGCCGACAAACGGTGAAATTGCACCGATAGTTGCCAGATAACCGTTTCCACGCCCCATATGACGGCTGATTGCAGCAACTGCGCGCTCCATACGGAATGAGGTGCGCTCTTTTGTGCCGTCTTTATCGGTACTTTCAGCAGATAAGCTACGCTCAGTCTGTGCTTCGCTCAGTAACAGGCGGCTAATGCTGTTCTTACCGAAATCCGAGGAGATTTTTACTGCTTCATCCAGACTGGCAACATCAGCTAAAGCCAGTTGTTCTTTACGTAAGCGGCGACGCGCTATTAACAGTTCCGATCCTTTAGAGAAAAAGAGTGCCCATGTAATAATAGAGGCAATCACCAGACCAATCATGACGCTTTTTACGACCGCATCAGCATTCTGATACATACCAAAAACGGAAAGATCCGTCGCAAAACCGCTGGACAGGCTTTCTGTTTCTGCCGCCACTGTGGTTTCTACTGCACCAGCTTCTGTTATTTCAGTAACTTCTGTAGTGACTGTTGGCTGTTCTGCCGTCGCTGCCTCGCCCGTTTGCTGCGCTTCACCTTGCTGTGTCTCTGTTTTCACTTCACTTGCCTGTGGAGCCACGGAAGATACCGGTGTTACCGGAGCTGCTACCTGAGTGGCAGCCTGATTTTCTGGCGCGGTAACCGCTGTAGTTGGTGCAGTATTAGCTGGTGCAGTATTAGCTGGTGCGGTATTAGCTGGTGTAGTATCAGCCCATGCTGAACCTGTTAACCCGAGTGCCAATAGAATAGAAGCTGTCAAATTACGCATCAGTTAGCCTTACTCTCTTTTTTATAGATTCTGTTACTTAGCAGTGAATCGCTACTCATCTTGCTAATCCTGATATATCTGTCGTCTTTCAAGCCGCCTCTTTGTTGGCTGAATCTCGAAATCGATTAGGTATATGTTTTATCACTTTTTGCCCAGTTTCATGTTTTTCATCACATAAGGGAAAAAGTCCGTTCCAAATGATATCAGACATTGCGCGATTTGATAGTAATTATCATTACTATTTAATAAAAAAAGTGGTAATAAAAAGGGGTTATCCCATCCATTTTTTCTTTTTTACCGTTCTCACTCACCTTGAATTTTTGTCAAGTTGTAAGAATCCCTTTGTAAAAAACCTGACTATTCTTTTAAGTTGCTAATGATTATTTAAGCAATCGTGATGAGTCAGGGGGAGGGTTATATGTCAGAAAAAAAATTAGAAACCAGACTGGTGGAAGTCGGGAGAAAGCGTAAATACACACAGGGAGCGGTTAATCCTATTATCCAGCGCACTTCATCCGTCATTTTCAAGACGGTTGATGATATGAGGCATGCGATAAAAAACCGGGCTAACGGTGAGCTGTTTTACGGGCGCCGCGGCACTCTGACGCATTTTGCTTTTCAGGAAGCAATGGCTGAACTGGAGGGTGGAGTGGGCTGTGCTTTGTATCCTTCGGGTACTGCCGCTATTACCAACAGCATTCTGGCATTTGTAGAAACAGGTGACCATGTTCTGCTAACCGGTACAGCTTATGAACCGACTCAGGAATTTTGCAAAAATATTCTTAAAAAGATGCAAGTCTCCACTGATTATTTTGATCCTCGGCTCGGTGAAGAGATTGCCTCACTCATTCAGCCAAACACAAAAGTCATCTTTCTTGAATCCCCCGGTTCTCTCACTATGGAGGTTCAGGATATTCCCGCTATTGTACAGGCGGCCAGACGAGTTAATCCCGATATCGTTATTATGATCGATAATACCTGGGCTGCGGGTGTTCTTTTCAGGGCACTGGATTTTGGTGTCGATATTTCTATTCAGTCCGCGACAAAATATATTATCGGCCATTCAGATGGCATGCTTGGTACGGCTGTCGCCAATCAACGCTGTTGGGATCAATTACGGGAAAGCTCTTATTTGATGGGGCAGATTGCTGATCCTGACACCGTTTATTCTGCAAATCGAGGATTACATACTCTGGCTGTCCGCCTAAAACAGCATGAAGAAAGCAGCCTGATCGTTGCTAAATGGCTCTCCCAACGCCCCGAAGTCGCTGAGGTTTATCACCCTGCGCTACCTTCCTGTCCCGGTCATAACTATTTCCAACGCGATTTTACGGGTTCCTGCGGGCTGTTTTCTTTTATGCTGAATGTCAGCCTGACTCCCGGACAGCTCTCTGACTATCTGGATCATATGCATTATTTTAAAATGGCATTTTCCTGGGGAGGGTTTGAATCACTCATTCTGGGCATTTCTCCTGAGTCACTGGCAATCCTGCGTAATTATAATTTTCCCCAAAAAACGGGGACGTTAATTCGCGTGCATATCGGACTGGAAGACCCCCAGGATTTAATAGATGATCTGGATGCTGGCTTCTCCCGCATTGCATTGCGTTGAGTTAACTGTATTTATTTTTATATTCTTCATTTTACAGGTGCCTCTTTGCTGGCAGCTCCCCTCGCCGCCACAACGCATCCTGTAATCCATGATGTGTATATGCTGAATCAAATCAACTATCCTGCTGTCGTTTTGCGGTACACTGGAACACATGGACTTGTATGATTAATTCGATTGTATGACACTGGTTGTACAAAAATTGTCATAAAGATATTGTACCGAAATTACAGGATAAATATGGAAACGTTAAGCGGGATCGTGCAAGCGCTTTGGCAGCATGACTTTACCCTACTCGCCAATCCCGATGTCATCTGGATTATTTATGGTGTTATCTTCGTCACACTGGTATTGGAAAACGGTTTATTGCCTGCCGCATTTCTGCCCGGTGATACTCTTTTGATCCTCACCGGAGCTTTAATTGCCAAAGGTGTCATGGGATTTGTTCCGACTGTCATATTATTGACGATTGCAGCCAGTCTCGGGTGCTGGCTGGGGTATTTACAGGGGCGCTGGCTGGGACATACCCGAATGATCAAAAACTGGCTAGCCCAGCTTCCGGCAGAGCAGCGCCAACGGGCGAATGTCTTATTTGCCAAACACGGTTTAACGGCATTGCTAATTGGCCGTTTCCTCGCTTTTATCCGTACACTTCTACCCACCTTCGCAGGTATTTCCGGTCTGAACAGCAAACGCTTTCAATTTTTTAATTGGTTAAGCGGCTTCTTATGGGTCATCATAATTGTGAGTTTTGGCTATGCCCTGAATCAGATACCCTTTGTTAAAGCGCATCAGGATTTGGTCATGAATATTTTGATGATCTTACCTGTTATTCTGTTAATCAGCGGACTAGGTGCTTCGCTATTGATGTACTGGCGTCATAAAAAAGCATCATCACACAAAAACAAATGAGCATATCGGTTATTGACCGCTGTTCCCAAAATCACACTATTTTTTCTAACTATTAACTTATCAACAAAAAAATTAAACAATCCGAGTCCACTCAGACAAGCATCATATAGCCAATAATCTGGCATTAAGATACATGATCCTGCATAGAGTGGACTCTATCACTGCAATAAACCAACATAACTCAATAACCGAATGTTAAGACATGGGAAAAGTTTTTGTTATTCAGTTAGTAAGGATTGTTGTTATGCAAAACTTCACACTACACACTCCAACCAAAGTCATTTTCGGTAAAGGGCAGATAGCCCAGTTACGCAATGAAATACCTCAGGATGCCAGAATATTGCTACTTTATGGTGGTGGCAGTATTAAGAGTAATGGCGTTCTTGCTCAGGTTTATGCTGCACTGGAAGGTTATTCCGTTGAAGAGTTCGGCGGAATTGAACCAAACCCTGCCTATGAAACACTTATCAAAGCGGTGGAATATATACGCCATCACGATATCAATTATTTACTGGCTGTGGGTGGCGGCTCAGTCATCGATGGCACAAAATTCGTTGCTGCTGCGGTTAATTATCCCCATGAAGATTTATGGGAAATTTTGACAACTGGCGGTGCAAACATTACCTCTGCACTTCCGTTCTCATGCGTTCTGACGCTACCCGCCACAGGCTCTGAAACAAATAATATTTCGGTGGTCAGCCGCCTGAAAACACACGATAAGCAACATTTTGTATCACCTTTTATTTATCCTAAAGTCGCTATTCTCGATCCTGAAGTCACTTATTCCCTGCCTCCCCGCCAAACCGCAAATGGTATTGTTGACGCATTTATACACACACTGGAGCAATACCTGACTTACCCTGTTAATGCAAAAGTACAGGATCGCTACGCCGAAAGTTTGCTTCTCACATTACTGGAAGAAGGGCCAAAAGTACTCAAAGATCCCAGAGATTATGATGCGCGGGCCAATATTATGTGGACGGCAACTCAGGCCCTCAACGGGCTTGTCGGTGCAGGCGTTCCACAGGACTGGGCAACCCACATGCTGGCACATCAGTTGACAGCTTTTCACAATTTAGATCACGCTCAGACACTGGCGATTATTTTGCCGCATCTCTTACAGGAAAAGCGGGATACTAAACACGCAAAACTTCTGCAATATGCTGAACGTATCTGGCATTTCACGGAAGGAACGGAAGAACAGCGCATTAATCAGGCAATCCATGCCACTCGTGAATTTTTTGAAAGTCTCGGTGTAAAAACCCATTTCTCTGATTATCAGCTTGATGGCAGTTCTATACCGGGAATGATCCAAAAACTAGAACAGCAGGGTTTGGTTGCTTTAGGTGAACACCAGGATATTACGCTTGAAGTTAGTAAGCGGATTTACGAGGCGTCCATCTGATATTCCAAATCTGGAGGAGGTAAGAATGGGTCAGCAGACAATTATTAAACTCGTTGACGGAAATCTCATGCCGCAATTAGGAATTGGAGTCTGGCAGGCGAGTAATGAACAGGTTGTTAAAGCCATCGGTACCGCGCTGAATGTGGGTTATCGCTCTATTGATACAGCCGCGATTTATCACAATGAAACAGGCGTCGGAAAAGCGCTGCGGGAAAGCGGTATCCCACGCGAGGAAGTTTTTATCACAACTAAGCTATGGAATGATCGCCATCAGGATGCCAAAACCGCACTGCAAGAGAGTCTGGATAGATTACAACTGGAGTATATTGATCTCTTTCTAATTCACTGGCCGGTTCCCCAGCAGGATAAGTATGTTGAAACATGGAAACAATTTATTGAGTTAAAAGAATCGGGGCTCGTCCGCAGTATCGGGGTATGTAACTTTCATATTGAACATTTGCAGAAACTATTTTCAGAAACAGGCATTGTGCCTGCTATCAATCAAATCGAACTGCATCCCCTGATGCAACAGAGGCAACTGCATTCATGGAATGCCACTCACCACATTATCACCGAGTCCTGGAGCCCGTTATCCCGGGGCGGTAAAGGTGTTTTTGATCATCCATTAGTTGAAAGTCTGGCAATTAAATATGATAAAACACCTGCTCAGATTGTTATCCGCTGGCACCTCGACAGTGGCATGATTGCTATTCCTAAATCAGTAACGCCTTCCCGCATTAAAGAAAACTTTGATGTTTTTGATTTCAGGCTGGAGAAAGAGGATCTGACGATTATGGCTGGATTGGATATTGGTAAACGCCTTGGCCCCAATCCCGATACTTATAATCTGACAGTCCTCAATTTAGGATGATACTCATATAAAACCACCGAATGATCTGCCTTAATAAACGACGAAATCGTTCCTCCAATCAGGCCTGAATTCTGTTTTATACAGAGTTCAGGCTGTTTAAATATGCTCATATCTGATGTTAAATTATACTTTGGTTAATAGACACAAATATTGCCTACGGTTTGATTAAGGAGTGCTTATGTGGAACATATCTCCGCAAAGAGGGTATATGCAGTATCTGGCAACGTTTATGTCGCCGATAGAAGCGCATATTATTCGGGGCAGAATGCTATCAGAAGGTATCTATGCCCAAATACTAGATGAAGGAGTGGTATGGAATACTTATATGTGCTCCCATGCTTTTGGTGGTGTGAAGCTGCTGGTTCATTATTCTGAGCATCAACGTGCTGAAAAAATACTTTCGGGTATTTATGATAATCAATATTTATTAGACGAAAAAAATGCAGAAATTAAAGACCCGGTTCTAACCCAATCAATTCCCCCTTCATATGAATTAATAAACATGACATTAGTTATATTATTATTTCTGATATTTGGTGTTGCATTACCCTTAAAATTTAATCACTGAATACTAATATTGGATAAAAAAGCAGAATATTCCTATATTCTCGCAGTGAGAGTAATAATTAAAAAACTCATTAACATTATAGGAAATATAAATAATAACTATATTTAGTATCTATATATAAAGTGAGGTCTATCTTTACCCCATCACTTTAGATAAAGCAAAAATAGATTGCACAGCAGAAAAGGAAAACAAGAGTAATAAAAGGAGAAACGTTTATTTATAGTGATACTCAGAAAACATTTTCATGGTGAAATTTTATAATACCGGAGTAAATGATAATGACTTACATAATAATTTCTTTATTCATGCTTATCCCTTTTTTCTTTTTAATAAAGCACCTTTTATTATCACATCATATTTATCACAATGTTTCAGGAATTATACTGACAATTATGGCTATTTCTTTTCATATGTATGTTTTTCGTTTTGATCACATTCCGCTGCTCAGTTCAGCCCTACCACATCACACCATCATTTTTTACGGTTCAATAGCGGCAGCACTGTTACATTGTGTAATTTATTCCATTTGCGTCAAGTTGTATCACGATAAATAGCGGTAAGGAACAGCGCTGTGTTTGGCCTCATTTTGGTCAGCAGACCATTTTGATCGATACAGCACCGTTTCTTTTCTACCCGAAAAACTATTTTTCAAAGCACTTTTTATTTAAATAGCCTTTATACACAATGGATTTCAAGATGCATCGCGGCGGCAAGAGAGTGAATTCCCGGGAGCATAGATAACCGTATGTTTATAAAAACGGTGACCGGGGTGAGCGAGCGCAGCCAACAAAGAAGCAACTTGAAAGACGAAGTGTATATTTAAATAAAGGGAGTTCTGGCGCCAATACCAGTTAACGGGTAGATTCATCTTCTTTATTATTTTCATCCGGTGATTTGGTTTTGGCAGTCAATAAATAAGGGGATTGCTGCCAACGGCTGGGAGCTAGCTGTAATAAATTATGAGCAAGAATAAAGCCAATCGCCAGAGCTAGTAACAACATGACTCTGAGCAGATTAGTTGTATTATCCACTTGCTTGGCTTCTGTTGCCAATCTGTGTGTATCCAGAGTCAGGCGCAGAAAACCTTTCGGTTTATTTTTCCCCGGTATAGGAACCACAATTTGCTGATTGAAATAACTACCCGCTTTTTTTCCATCCAAAGATAACCGCTCCCGAACAGAAACCAATTCACCACTCCGCGCAACCAGTATTCCGTTCTCCAGATAAACACTGGCATCGAGAATACGACTTTTGTTGGTTAAATAGTTCAGGTTATCCATAATTTTTTGATTATTGGCTTCCTTACTGCCATTCTCCATATCAGCAGACAGGCTGAATGCAACCTGTTTTGCCAGTGTCTTTGCCAGATCTTCAAACTGATCCATATGGGCCTGTTGTTGTGAACGGCTAAAATAGGATACCCCCTGCATCAGCAAGACCAATAATGCTATACATATTAAGATAATTGCGGTTTTGTGCAGTCGAAATTTTAGTTTTGCTTTACTCATAGTTATCCCACCTAATGCTCGTTACATTCCATGTTGCCAGATGCAGTAGTGATAGGATAGTTTGAAAAGCATTTTTTGCCTGCCCTATTTATTACATGGAATTACAGGAGTCGATATTCATGTCTAACAATCTGGCCTATCGTTACTTACCCGATGAAATCCATAAATGGCCGGGATTACCACTATCTCTCAGTGGAGATGAAGTCATGCCACTGGATTACCGAGCTGGGGACAGAGGCTGGCTGTTGTATGGCCGCAATCTGGATAAACAGCGGATCAGTGATTTTCAGCATCGTCTGGGAGTGGCTATTGTTGTTGTTTCCTCATGGCGCATTGATGATTATCAGGTTGTTCGCATTGCCGGCAGCTTGTCGCCGCGTATCAAACGACTGGCAGATGAGTGCTGTCTGGATGTTGTTCCGTTAGGACAGATCCCGCGTCTGCGCTCACCCGGTTTATTAGTCATGGATATGGATTCAACTGCCATTCAGATTGAGTGTATTGATGAAATTGCACAACTGGCTGGTGTAGGTGATAAAGTTGCTGAAATTACAGAGCGGGCCATGCAGGGAGAGTTAGATTTCTCAGAAAGCCTGCATCAACGGGTTGCCCAACTGGCTGGTGCTGATGCCGCAATATTGCAGCAAGTCATGGATACTCTGCCTCTTACATCCGGTTTAACCAGCCTTGTCCGCAAACTGCAATCCCTCGACTGGCATGTTGCCATTGCCTCCGGCGGCTTTACTTTCTTCGCTGATACTCTGCGCAAGCAATTACGTCTTTTTGCCTCCGTTGCCAACCAACTAGAAATAAAGGACGGCAAATTAACCGGCAAAATTAAAGGGCCAATCGTTGATGCGAAATACAAAGCCACTACATTAATACGGCTGGCAAAAGAGCTGGATATTCCCCTTAGCCAGACTGTCGCCATAGGCGATGGTGCCAACGATTTAAAAATGATCCGCAAGGCAGGTCTGGGCATTGCCTATCACGCAAAACCAAAAGTGTACACCCACGCTAAAGTAGGTATTCGCCATGCGGATTTAATGGGCGTCCTGTGTGTTTTGAGCGGTGGCCTGAAACACGAAGAACGTTAAAATTATTTTAGTGGAAGTATAGGGAGAATAGAGTGGCAAAAGCAGCAAAACGGGCATTTGTCTGTAACGAATGTGGGGCAGATTATCCCCGCTGGCAGGGGCAGTGTACTGCATGTCAGGCATGGAATACCATCACGGAAATCCGTTTAGCCGCGGCGTCCTCTCCCCGCAATGAACGTTTCAGCGGTTATGCAGGGGATACCGGAGTCAGCAAAGTACAAAAACTTTCTGAAATCAGTCTGGAAGAGTTGCCCCGATTTTCTACCGGATTTAAAGAGTTTGACCGAGTGCTGGGTGGAGGCGTCGTTCCCGGTAGCGCTATTTTGATCGGTGGTAATCCTGGAGCGGGGAAAAGTACCCTGTTACTGCAAACCATGTGCCTGCTATCTGAACAAATGAAAACCTTATATGTCACCGGTGAAGAATCGTTACAGCAGGTCGCCATGAGAGCACACCGGCTAGGCTTACCGACAGATAAACTGAACATGCTGTCAGAAACAAGTATTGAGCAGATTTGTCTGATTGCCGAGCAAGAGCAGCCTAAGCTGATGGTTATTGACTCCATTCAGGTTATGCATATGGCCGATATTCAGTCTTCTCCCGGCAGTGTGGCACAGGTCAGAGAGACAGCAGCTTATCTGACCCGATTTGCCAAAACGCGGGGAGTTGCCATCATTATGGTCGGCCATGTGACTAAAGATGGCTCTCTGGCAGGCCCTAAAGTACTGGAACACTGTATTGACTGTTCAGTGATGCTCGATGGTGAAGCCGATTCCCGTTTCCGAACTCTCCGCAGCCATAAAAACCGTTTCGGTGCAGTTAATGAGCTGGGTGTATTCGCTATGACTGAACAGGGGCTACGGGAAGTCAATAACCCTTCTGCTATCTTTTTAAGTCGTGGTGATGAAATTACTTCCGGCAGTTCTGTCATGATTGTCTGGGAGGGAACTCGTCCCCTGCTGGTGGAAATTCAGGCACTGGTCGATCACTCTATGATGCCTAATCCACGCCGGGTCGCTGTGGGGCTTGAGCAGAACCGGCTGGCCATTCTGCTGGCAATATTGCACAAACATGGTGGTTTGCAAATGGCTGATCAGGATGTCTTTGTTAACGTCGTGGGTGGTGTGAAAGTGACAGAAACCAGCGCCGACCTTGCTTTACTGCTCTCTTTAGTGTCCAGTTTCCGTGACCGTCCTCTGCCCCGTGATTTGGTTGTCTTTGGTGAAGTCGGGCTGGCAGGAGAAATCCGCCCTGTTCCCAGCGGTCAGGAGCGTATTTCAGAAGCGGCTAAGCATGGCTTTAAACGGGCAATTGTGCCCTATGCCAATATGTCCAAAAAATCATTACCTGACATGAAAGTATTCGGCGTTAAAAAATTGTCAGATGCTCTGTCTGTTCTTGATGATCTGGATGATTAATATACACCTCATCTTTCAAGTTGCCTCTTTGTTGGCTGCACTCGTTCACCCCAGTTACATAGTTATCTATGTTCCTGGGGATATACTCCTTTGCCGCCGCGACGCCCCTTGAAATCCATTATGTATAGCCCGATAAAAGGCCAGTTTTGTTTTTACCTTTCCCTGTTGGCATGCTATGTTGTTTAGTATACTAAACAACATAGGGGGTTATATGGTGCAGTTTGACTATTTAAAAGAGGCAATTAAACAGGCGAATCACACTTTACAACAAGTTGCTGATGCAAGTGGCATGACGAAAGGCTATTTAAGCCAGCTCATTAACGGCAAGATAAAAAGCCCGAGTGCACAGAAATTAGCATCTCTTCATCAACATTTAGGATTGGCGTACCCTATGGAAAAGAAAACTATCGGTGTTGTGTTTGGTAAATTTTATCCGTTACATACTGGGCATATCTATTTGATCCAGCGAGCATCCAGCCAGGTCGATGAATTGCACGTTTTTCTCTGTTACGATGAATTACGGGATCGGGAGTTGTTTATCAACAGTTCCATGTCTCAGCAACCTACCGTCAGTGATCGCCTAAGATGGTTGTTACAAACATTCAAATATCAGAAAAATATTCATATCCATTCTTTTGATGAACAAGGTATCGAACCCTACCCAAACGGCTGGGAAAAATGGAGTCAGAGCGCAAAACAATTTATGTCTGCAAAAGGCATTAACCCTCAGTATATCTATTCCAGCGAAGCACAAGACGTTCCTCTCTATAAAGAGCATTTTGGCATTGAAACCATTCTTGTCGATCCACAACGTTCATTTATGAATATCAGTGGCAGCCAGATACGGCAGGCGCCTTTCCGCTATTGGGAATATATTCCAACAGAAGTAAAACCTTTCTTTGTGCGTACGGTTGCCATTCTCGGAGGCGAATCCAGCGGGAAATCCACACTGGTCAATAAACTGGCCAATATGTTTAACACAACCAGTGCGTGGGAATATGGGCGTGAGTATGTATTTTCCCATTTAGGGGGAGATGAGATGGCGCTGCAATACTCTGATTACGATAAAATAGCTTTAGGTCACGCTCAATATATTGATTTTTGTGTAAAATACGCAAACAAAGTTGCTTTTATTGATACTGATTTTGTCACAACACAGGCATTTTGTAAGCGCTATGAAGGGAAAGAGCACCCCTTCGTTCAGGCTCTGATTGATGAATATCGATTTGACTTGGTCATCCTGTTAGAAAATAACACCCCTTGGGTCGCTGACGGGTTAAGAAGCCTGGGAAGTGAGCAGGATCGTAAAGCGTTTCAGCAATTGCTTGAAAGTATGTTGAAGAAAAATAATATTGATTATGTATGTGTTAACTCACCTGATTATGATCAACGTTTTCTTCAGTGTGTAGAACTGGTTCAGGAAATGTTAGCGTCTTAACAATTGTTCATATTCTCCAAAATAAATTTCAAGTTGCAGCAACCGAAAATAAACAATTATACCGGGCGGCAACTTGAAAGATTAAAGAATATATACTATTAGCCTAAACTGTTATTAGCGTAATGTTTAATTAAAATGATTTATTTTCTATAGCAATTTTCGTTATTTTATGTTTTATTCTCGATTGTACTCTAATTAAATGTTTCGTTTAGTTATTTTTACAATAG
>NZ_CAWQMW010000168.1:0-23890 GCF_963895965.1 Xenorhabdus sp. PB30.3
GAATTAACTGTTTCAGTCACTCTTCAAGACTTTAATCTTTTTTGCCTTTCGGCTGTCGATAGTGTCTTGCGAGTGCCCACACAGATTGTCTGATTATGTTGTTAAAGAGCAATGGCAACCGGAAGCTCTTCCGGGTTGCGAGGCTGCGTATCTTACGCTTTTTGCCTCCGGAGTCAAGCGTTTATTTTCGCTTTCGTTCCGCTGTCCTGCGCGGCATGTCTCAGCTCAGCGTCGGTCAGTGGTGGCGCATTATAGGGAGTTTTTCGGCCCTGACAATAGTTTTTTTGCATTTTTTTTTCGTTCGTTTTTTTTTTCAACAAATTCAGCAAAAATGTTCATTTTGAATTCAATTATTGATGACATCTAAAGCGATTTTAAAATTCATGCAAAGAAACTAGAAATCTACTGGGTATATTTTTATGCATTAAAATGATACTTAGATACCAAATAACCATCATGACAACATCACAGGACATCTAATGGTCAAATCTGCGCGCAGCATGTCCGGATTGCCTTGGATTGCAGCAATGGCTTTTTTTATGCAATCTCTGGATGCAACAATCCTGAATACCGCACTTCCGGCAATTGCAAAAAGCCTAAACCACTCTCCATTAGCAATGCAGCCAGCGATTGTCAGTTACACATTAACTGTAGCAATGTTGATTCCAGTCAGTGGTTGGTTAGCAGATAGGTTTGGTACCCGGCGGGTTTTCATTTATGCCGTGTCCTTATTTTCTTTAGGTTCTCTTGCCTGTGCACTATCCAGTTCACTTTCTTTTTTAGTCATTTCACGCGTTGTGCAGGGAATCGGCGGCGCAATGATGATGCCCGTTGCTCGTTTGGCTTTATTACGGGCTTATCCGCGCAGCGAACTATTATCTGTGCTGAATTTTGTCACGATGCCTGGATTAGTAGGCCCTATTTTAGGCCCCCTGCTTGGTGGGGTATTAGTAACTTATGCAACTTGGCACTGGATATTCATTATCAATATCCCCATTGGTTTACTAGGCATTTTGTACGCCAAAAAACATATGCCCAACTTTACTATGCCAAAAAGTCCCTTTGATTTTGTGGGATTCGTGATGTTCAGTTCAAGCTTAGTGATGATTTCAGTCAGTCTGGATTTATTTGGTAATAGCTCATTACCGAACTATGTTCCAGCTGTAGTATTCGCTTCGGGGATTATGATGCTCTTCGGGTATTGCTTTTATGCCAAAAGACATCCCAACCCACTTATTAGTCTTAGTTTATTTGAAACCAGGACATTCTCGGTTGGTATCGGTAGTAATATTGCGACTCGTTTAAGCACGGGATCACTTTCTTTTCTTATTCCGCTGATGCTACAGGTAGGTTTTGGTTACTCTGCTATTATTGCAGGTATTATGATGGCTCCAAATGCCATTGGCGCTATTCTGGCTAAATCTTTTGTCACTCGGATACTATCTCTATTTGGATATAGAAACACCCTTCTCTGGATCACAATCATTATCGGTCTCATGATTGCCCAGTTTTCGCTGCAATCCCCAGAACTGTCACTCGCGTTTTTGATTATCCCTCTATTTATATTAGGAATGGTTATGTCTACCCAATTTACAGCGATGAACACAATTACTCTTGGTGATCTAAATGATAATAATGCAAGTGCCGGAAATAGCCTGCTGGCTGTGGCTCAACAATTATCCATTAGCTTAGGAGTTACAGTTAGTGCAGCAATCCTGAGATTTTATGAAGCAACGAGTTATGGTTCTACTATAGATCACTTTCACTATACCTTTCTCACGATAGGTATGATTACGCTAACTTCTGCCTTTATCTTTCTGCTCTTAAAGAAAGAGGATGGCATCAACTTGGTTAAGAAAAAGCGACCTAAAAAATGATGTTACGCCCGTAAAGCGGGCAACGTACTTTGATGATTATTCCGGTTAGCCTTGCTCAGACAAAAACTCATCAACTTCATTTCGCCAAGGAATGGAAGGCTGTGCTCCACGACGAGTCACTGTTATCGCCGCCGCTGCATGAGCAAAACGAATTGCTGATAAAATTTCTTTTTCTTCTAATAATCCCGTAACCAAAGCTCCATTAAATGTATCTCCTGCAGCAATCGTATCGATAGCTTTTACCTGGAACCCAGCAATTACTTTACCTTGCTTACCTTGTTCGCTGAGCCATACTCCACGACTCCCTAATGTAATGATAACTGTCTCTATTCCTTTGTTATGCAGAACATTAGCCGCTTTTTCTGCTTCTGAATCATCTGTTACGGCAATACCAGTCAGATACTCTACTTCTGTTTCATTAGGAGTAATAATATCTACCAGAGAAAGTAGCTGATCTGAGATTTTTTGGGCTGGGGCAGGATTAAGGATCACTTTGGTATGATGTTTTTTCGCTATCTCTGCAGCCAACAGTACAGTATCTAATGGTGTTTCCAGCTGTAGCAGTAACGCATCCGCCTCCCTAATAACTTGTTCATGGTAGCGGAGATATTTTGGTGTCAGCGCACCATTTGCACCTGCATTAATACCAATCACATTTTCACCCTGTTGATTAACAAAAATCAGAGCGACTCCTGTTGTTTCACCTTCAATCACTTCTATGGCAGAAGTATTAATATTATCTTTTATTAATTGCTGACGAATACGTTGACCAGCATCATCCTGACCAACACAGGCAATAAATGTAATATCAGCCCCACAACGACCAGCAGCAACTGCCTGATTTGCGCCTTTTCCCCCGAATGCTACCTGATACTGTTGCCCCTGCACCGTTTCCCCTGCCTGAGGAAACGATTTAAGACTCAATATGTGATCGACGTTAATACTTCCCATTACTACCAGTTTTGCCTTACTCATTATATTTACTCCTGTTCAAGGATCCTTCAGTTATCAAAAATAACAATCGTACAGTGACAATGATTTTTAGTAATACACTCTGTGAACGGTAATAGTGGTATCAGTTTTTGTACTCGATAAATATCTATATCTATTACAAGTACTACTTCAGATACCCCACAAAGTTAATGCTAAATCAATTCCATAGGTAGAACCAGAAATTGGCAGTGCAACAAAAATTCAACAAATATTCATCAAAACCTTTGCATAGATAGTTTTTTACCTATAAATAAAGGACAGTTACTATTTGAGCTATGGTGTTCACGATATGCAATTGGTTGAGAAAATATCCCGGCTAAGTCAGTATCTGGAAAGTGGGCTGTATGAAAGACGACAGGCCATCAGGCTTTGTATGCTGGCTGCTTTATGTGGAGAAAGTGTTTTCCTTCTCGGGCCTCCGGGCATAGCCAAGAGCCTGATCGCACGCAGGATAAAATTTGCTTTTCAGAATTCCCGCCATTTCGAATACCTGATGACACGTTTTTCCACCCCGGAAGAAATTTTCGGCCCTCTCTCTATTCAGGCGTTAAAAGATGAAGGGCGTTACCAGCGTCTTACTGAAGGTTATTTACCTGAAGCAGAAATTGTTTTTCTAGATGAAATCTGGAAAGCAGGGCCTGCTATTTTGAACACGCTCCTGACAGCAATAAATGAAAAAAAATTCAAAAATGGTAATCAGGAAGAACAGTTACCAATGAGGTTATTGATCACCGCTTCTAATGAACTACCTGATGCCAATAATGGACTGGAAGCACTTTATGATCGCATTCTGATCCGGCTTTGGCTGGATAATATTCAGGAAAAGAAAAGTTTTCATGCTTTACTCACTGATCACTGCAATGAAAATACCAATCCTGTACCCGATCACTTTCAAATTACCAATGAAGAGCTTGATCAATGGCAGGATAAAGTCAGCCACATCTCCCTTCCGATCCCTATTTTCGAGTTGATCTATCAACTGCGTCAGCAAATTAATGCTATGGAAAATACGCCTCATACCTCGGATCGCCGATGGAAAAAATCTATTCGTTTGTTGCAGGCCAGTGCTTTTTTCAGCGGAAGAAACTCTATATCTCCCCTAGATCTCGTTCTACTAAAAGACTGTCTGTGGCACGATTTGAATACTTTAAAACTTACCCCTCAACTTCTGCATAATTTACTGACAGAACAAGCTTATCAACAACGCTCTTTAACCCACAAAATGGAAGTGCTATACCAACAGTGGATGAAAGCCAGACAAGATGAAACCCCTCATCCACCTTTACAGCTAACCACAAAATTATCAGTTTTTGGTCACCATACTCACTATTTGCTTCCTGAAAATATAATTGGTGAAAAGCTGACACTATTTCTGTCACCTTCATTAAATTTACATGATCTTGCTGTTAATTTTATCGAAGTAGATAAATCTCAACTGGAAAAGTCCCTTAAAAAGAACAGTGACACTTTATCTGTCCGGTTAAATGGAATTGGTTTTCTACAAAAAATTCCTTTTGAAATTAACAAAAAAAATCAAATTGAAATGCTGGATATCAGCCGAAATAGTGCAGTGTTATGTCTATCTGAACAAAAACAGATAACCCTGAAAAAAGAGCAGGCACAATGGAAGGAAAAACTCTTATCTATTGGCGATGAAATCCAACACCAGCACCAATTGTTTAGCCAGCATCAGCCCTGTTTATTTATCGAGCCACATTGGCTGGCTGATATTGAGCAAAGTTTTTCCCAATTAACCGAAGAGCTTCAGAAATTGAGATCAAAAATGGGGTGATGACATGCTAACTCTGCCTGCGCTCGATTTTCTACTCGCCATAAATGAAAGCGATTTGATCGAGGAAATCATCTTAACATTCTTAAACACTCCTCAATTGATCATCTTCTTTAAAAATTTTCCCGGAATAAAACAAGCATTACTGAAAGAAATACCAGACTGGCGAAAAACATTGCAGCAAAGGATCGAGGAAACCCTTATTCCTTCAGCTCTGGCTGAGGAATTTAATTTATATCAACAAGTAACGATAATGGAACCTGCTGAGTTTTTTCAGAAATTACCTCACCTTGTTGAAAAGATAGAAAAAATTCAATCCCCTTTTGCTAATGATGCTTATAAATTATGCCAGCGATCATTTCAGGGCAGCAAAGCTGGGCACATATTGTTTATTCAACGCTGGCGCGCATGTCTGATCCATCAAACGACGACAATTCATAAGACATTATTGGAACAAGAAAAAGATCTGTTTCTGACAGAGATCCAGAAACGATTAGTAATAGCAAATCATCTTGCTCCTATATTCAATGAAAATGATCAAGCTGCTGGGCGCCTGTGGGATATGAGCAAAGTCCAGTTTCAACTAGTAGAACATAACATATCGCTACTAACTCAATATGCTGAATTCCTCAGACAGCAGCCCGAACTTGAGCAGTTAGCTCAACGATTGGGCCGCAGTCAAACCGCCAAATTATTACCTAAAGACAGCACAATTCTGGAGCCATTTACCCAAACTGAATGTATTCCCGATACCGTGCCAGAGCAAGTCAACGGACTTCAACAAAGTGATGACATTCTGAGAGTTTTGCCTACAGAATTGGCCATGTTAGGGATTGAAGAGCTGGAGTACGAATTTTATCGTCGACTAGTTGAAAAAAAACTACTGACCTATCACTTGCAGGGAAATAGTTGGCAAACAAAAACTGTTTTAAAGCCTGCTATTCATCATCACAACGAAAAGCAGCCCAGAGGACCATTTATTGTCTGTGTGGATACTTCTGGTTCGATGGGAGGCTTCAATGAACGTTGTGCAAAAGCATTTTGCCTTGCTTTGATGCGTATCGCATTAGCTGATAACCGCCAGTGTCATATCATGCTGTTTTCCACAGAGATCATTCATTATGACTTAACATCGCAGAATGGGCTGACTCAAGCAGTAAATTTTCTGGGGCAAACATTCAGGGGAGGAACTGATCTGGCCTTCTGCCTGAAAACGGCAATAGGAAAAATGGAAAAATACATCTGGAAAGATGCTGACGCTGTTGTAATTTCAGATTTCATTGCCCAGCGTTTACCGGGCGATCTAATCCATCAGGTACAAAATCTGCAACAGCACCAACAACACCGCTTCCATGCGGTCTCCCTATCCAATTACGGGAAACCCGGTATCATGCGAATATTCGATTACATCTGGCGCTTTGATACCGGGATTACAAGCCGTTTACTGCGAAAGTGGCAGCACTGAAAACTTAATCCTTTCAAAAAACAGAATTACAGGACACCTTCGACAGATTCAATCACTTCTGGTGACCAAACACCACACTGAACCTGACCAATATGTGCCATTTGCAGCAGCAACATCACTAAACGGGACTGACCAATACCACCACCGATAGACTGTGGCATCTCACCTTTCAGCAGAGACTGGTGCCAGTCGTACTGCAAGCGATCTTCATCACCGGACAATGCAAGCTGACGCTCCAGTGCTTCAGCATCAACACGGATCCCCATTGAAGAAATTTCAAAAGCATCCTGCAAAACAGGGTTCCAGACAATAATGTCACCGTTCAGACCAAGGAAACCATCGCTGTTTGTTGTTGTCCAATCGTCATAGTCCGGCGCACGAACATCATGTGCCTGACCATCAGACAGCTTACCGCCGATTCCCATCAGGAAAACAGCACCAAATTCTTTTGCAGCCGCACGCTCACGACCTTTGGCATCCAGATCTGGGTAACGTTTCAGAAGCTCTTCACTGTGCATGAAGTGAATTTGATCTGGCAGGAACGGTGCCAGACCAAATTCCTTACTTACTGCTTGTTGTGTTTCTTTTATCGCTTCGTAGATTTTACCCACTGTCTGTTTTAAATAATCGAGTGAGCGGCAACCTTCACCCACTACTTTTTCCCAATCCCACTGATCAACAAAGACCGAATGGATAGGAGTCAGGCGATCCTCATCAGGACGCAGAGCCTTCATATGCGTATACAATCCTTGTTCTGCCTGAAAACCAAAGCGACCTAGTGTCTTACGTTTCCATTTAGCCAGAGAATGAACCACTTCAAACGTAGCATCAGGCAGTGTCTTAACCTTCACCTGTACCGCTTTTTCGTGGCCTGACAGGTTATCCTGCGTACCATCACCAAGACGGCTCAGAATTGGCCCCTGTACTTCGATTAAACCAAGTTGCTTCTCTAGCAAACGTGAAAAGTAAGATTTCACAAAACTAATCTGCTGCTGTTTTTCAATAAAGGATGTTTTCATGATGCTGCTCTCTAAATTTTTTAGTGACCCTGTGTCCTGTTGATATATATTAAGCAACAAAACAGAGTATAAATTCAATATCTGATAATAAAAATATACACTAATGCAGATAAACGATAATTTTTACACTATAAAAATGAATATCATTTAAAAATAGGGATTAAAAATGGCAGAAATTTATCAGATCGATAATTTAGACCGAGACATACTTCATGCTTTAATGGATAACGCGCGTACACCCTACGCTGAACTAGCCAAAAAATTCGCAGTCAGCCCCGGCACGATCCATGTCCGCGTAGAAAAAATGAAGCAGGCGGGAATTATTTCGGGCACTCGGGTTGATATTAGTGCTAAACAACTTGGGTTTGACGTATGCTGCTTTATTGGCATCATCCTGAAAAGCGCGAAAGACTACCCAGCAGCATTACAAAAGCTCGATATGCTGGATGAAGTCGTTGAAGTTTATTACACAACAGGGCATTACAGTATTTTTATCAAAGTCATGTGCCGGTCTATTGAATCTCTTCAAGATGTACTTATTAACAAGATCCAAACTATTGACGAAATACAGTCAACGGAAACACTGATCTCACTACAAAACCCGATCATGAGGACTATCAAACCCTGATCCTGAAAAACCTATAACCATATTATCCACAGGTAGATCCCGACAGACTCACAACGTACAATAGTTGCTCTTTAAATTTAGCAAGGATCATGATGAGCACGATAACCTTAATCAGCGGAAGCACAATGGGCAGCGCTGAGTACGTTGCTGAGCATATGGCAGAGATCTTGGATAATCTTGGTTTTTCAACAGAGATACTACATGGCCCTTCACTGGATTATTTACCTCTGAATGGGCTATGGATTGTTGTCACATCAACACATGGGGCAGGGGATTTACCTGAAAATCTTCAACCTCTCGCCGATGAGATCGCACAGCAGAAACCTGATCTGAGTCTTGTAACATTTGGCGCTGTTGGGATTGGAAGTTCAGAATATGACACATTTTGTGGTGCAATAAGATCACTGGAACAATTATTAGAAGATCAGCAGGCAAAAAGGATCGGCGATCGACTGGAAATAGACATCCTGCAACACGAAATTCCGGAAGATCCAGCAGAAAAATGGGTCAAAGAATGGGCGAAGTTACTCTGATCAGATTAATTTTTTAGCGATCAACTGTGGATAACTTAGCTAAAAAGCAGGGGTTAACCCGTAGTTATCCATTTAATAAACGTGTTTCAATCTAATGGCTGTGTATAACTAGCCATTTAGATCCCAGCTTATACTGAGTTGGATCACGGATCATTCACAACAAATGATCCTTTTCAGCATCATGATCTTTCTATGGAAAATCCACTTATCCACAGATGATCGCGATCCTAATAAAAGATCTAATAAAGAGATCTTTAAATAAAAAGATCTTATTTTAAATAATGACGATCACTCCTACTTGGTCTAACGACCAAACTTGAGTAGAATTCTCTCCCCAATGCAAACTAGCATTCTTACAATTGAAGGTTCGCACATGTTTTATCCAGAACATTTTGACGTCATCATTATCGGCGGTGGTCACGCTGGTACTGAAGCAGCAATGGCAGCCGCACGTATGGGGCGTCAAACCTTATTACTGACTCACAATATTGATACTTTGGGCCAGATGTCATGTAATCCAGCCATTGGTGGGATCGGTAAAGGGCATCTGGTAAAAGAGATCGATGCACTTGGCGGCCTAATGGCAAAGGCAACGGATCTGGCTGGTATTCAATTCAGAACACTTAATGCCAGCAAAGGCCCGGCAGTTCGTGCAACACGCGCACAAGCTGATCGTGTACTGTATCGACAGGCTGTAAGAACTGCACTGGAAAACCAGCCTAACTTGATGATCTTCCAACAGTCAGTTGAAGATCTCATCGTGGAAAATGACACTGTTACCGGTGTTGTTACTCGCATGGGACTGAAATTCAGGGCAAAATCAGTTGTTCTGACAGTTGGTACTTTCCTTGATGGAAAAATTCACATTGGTCTGGAAAATTACAGCGGCGGACGTGCTGGTGATCCTCCGGCGATCGCTTTATCACATCGTTTACGTGAACTGCCTTTGCGCGTTTCCCGACTGAAAACAGGTACACCACCTCGTATCGATGCTAGAACCATTGATTTCAGCCAACTTGAACAACAATTTGGTGATAATCCAACACCTGTATTTTCCTTCATGGGAAACAGGGATCAACATCCACAACAGATCCCGTGTTACATCACTCATACCAACGAAAAAACCCATGAAGTGATCCGCAGTAATTTGGATCGCAGTCCGATGTATGCGGGGATCATCGAAGGGATCGGGCCACGCTACTGCCCTTCTATCGAAGATAAAGTAATGCGCTTTGCCGATCGTAATGCGCACCAGATCTTCCTTGAGCCAGAAGGACTTACCAGCAACGAAATTTATCCTAATGGAATTTCAACCAGCCTGCCATTTGACGTACAAATGCAGATAGTTCACTCCATGAAAGGCATGGAAAATGCACGAATTATCCGTCCTGGTTACGCGATCGAATATGACTTCTTCGATCCCCGGGATTTGAAACAGACTCTCGAAAGCAAATTTATTAATGGCTTGTTCTTTGCAGGCCAGATCAACGGTACAACCGGTTACGAAGAAGCCGCGGCTCAAGGGTTATTGGCCGGTCTAAACGCTGCCCGTTATGCTACTGACGAAGAAGGCTGGTTCCCTCGGCGCGATCAGGCTTATATCGGTGTGCTGGTTGATGATCTATGTACTCTGGGAACAAAAGAGCCTTACCGGATGTTCACATCACGCGCAGAATATCGTTTGATGCTACGTGAAGATAACGCTGACCTACGTTTGACAGAACAAGGCCGTGAACTAGGATTAGTTGACGATCTGCGTTGGGAACATTATTCCCGTAAAGTTGAAATGATCGAGCAAGAGCGCCAGCGTCTGAGTAATATCTGGGTTCATCCACACTCTGAAAGTCTGGATGAGATCAATCAAGTTCTGAAAACCCCATTGTCCAAAGAAGCCAATGGTGAAGATTTACTCCGACGTCCGGAAATGAACTATGAATTGCTCACATCAATGCCACGTTTTGCACCGGGACTGACTGAACCTCAGGCAGCAGATCAGGTTGAGATCCAGGTTAAATACGAAGGTTATATTGCCCGTCAGCTGGAAGAGATCGAAAAACAGCTGCGTAACGAAAACACAGTATTGCCTGTTGATCTTGATTACAAACAAGTCAACGGACTTTCGAATGAAGTTGTTGCAAAACTGAATGACCATAAACCAAGTACAATTGGTCAGGCTTCACGTATTTCTGGCATTACACCGGCAGCGATCTCCATCTTGCTGGTATGGTTGAAAAAACAGGGTTTATTGCGTCGTAGTGCCTAAGAGGACAAGGTTTTGTTTAACAAATTGGAATCGCTGTTAGCGAAGACAGACATTATTTTATCGTCGGAGCAAAAGCAGCAACTTGTTGCCTACGTTGATATGCTCAACAAATGGAACAAGGCTTATAATCTGACATCTGTTCGTGATCCGGAACAAATGCTGGTTCGCCATATTATGGATAGCATTGTCGTTAATCCATTTCTTCAGGGAACCCGCTTTATTGATGTTGGAACAGGACCCGGCTTACCGGGCATTCCACTGGCAATTGTACGGCCTGACTCTCATTTCACCTTACTGGATAGTTTGGGGAAACGCGTCCGTTTTCTACGCCAGGTTCAACATGAGTTAGGGCTCACTAACGTTGAGCCAGTACAGAGCAGGGTTGAGGAATTCACTCCTGAGGTGCTTTTTGATGGAGTGATCAGCAGGGCTTTTGCATCTTTGCAGGATATGCTGTCATGGTGCCATCACCTTCCTAAAGACACTGATGGGCGCTTTTATGCGCTGAAAGGCATCGTGCCGGAAGAGGAGCTGACTCAGTTACCTTCGGGGATCAGTCTTGATGCAGTCATTCCGCTTCGGGTTCCTGAGCAAGAAGGGCAGCGCCATTTGGTGGTACTTAAGTAAAACAGATTTTGTTGTTTATCAATAAAAGTTTAAATAATTAGTGACGTCGGCCACAGTTATATTGTTACGGACGTTACTAATTATCTTCCCTATCTTTTCATATTTATTTACCGATAGATCACAGAAAAATAACTTTCATTTTATATTGAGCAAATTGTTCTTTCTAAGAAGAGACATCCATTTTCTTTATAAATAAATTTTAGAGAAAGTGTTCAAAATAAACCTTTAAGATTTTTTGCTGATATATTGAATAAAACTTTATAGCTATAATATTAATTAATTGATTTTGTATAGAAAAAATAAAAGGCAGCTATCACAAATTTAATGATAAACGGTATTAATGTTTTGATTGAATGTGATATGTATCACGTTTGTTTTTGGGCTCGATAGATTAAACGTTACAAAATACTAAATAGTATTTGTGAGCAATCTACCATCAAAGTTAGAAATTTAAATTATTATTCACTTTTTCGCTACTTATGGATTGAATTCATTTCGTCTGCCCGTATAATTTGCACGTTTTTGTCACTTGACACTCTTAAGCAAAGACAGTTTTATACAACATTCAGCAAAGCCTGATATGTAATGGTGTACTTCAGGGAGAAAACAAAAGTCATGTCTGTATCCCTTTATAGCGGTAAAATTGCACTGAAACTGTTACTTTTGCAGTTAATGACTTTTGTTATTCTCAGTGCGGCTTTTTATACCAGAAGTATCGAATGGGGCGTTTCTGCTTTTGCCGGTGGGTTAGCATTTTGGCTGCCAAATGTCATTTTTATGCTGCTCACTCACTTTCAAAAGGTAAGAGAAGAGGGTGTACCTGTACGCATTGCATGGTTCTTCGCTATTGGTGAAGGGGTTAAAGTTATCACCTCGATAGCTATGCTGATAGTTGCCTTAGGGGTGTTCAAGGCGGCATTTGCACCACTTGGTGTGGCCTATTTAGCGGTGCTGATTGTGCAGATCATCGCACCTGCCGTAATGAACGGTTAGTGTTTTTAACAATAAAAGGGTAAAAAGCATCATGTCTGCATCAGGAGAAGTTTCAACTTCAGAGTATATAAGTCATCACCTGAGACACCTTCAGTTAGACTTGCGTACCTTTGAGTTGGTCAATCCCCAAGCTAGTGGCTATGAAGCGACGTTCTGGACGTTGAACATTGACTCGCTTTTTTTCTCCGTCGTATTAGGGATGTTGTTTCTGTTTGTATTCAGGAAGGTTGCCGTTAATGCCACTGCTGGCGTGCCGGGTAAATTCCAGACTGCAGTAGAAATGATTATCGGTTTCGTTGATAACACTGTACGTGATATGTATCACGGAAAGAGCAAAGTGATTGCCCCTCTGGCTTTGACTGTGTTCGTCTGGGTGTTTTTGATGAACGCATTGGATTTGCTGCCAATCGATTTCATTCCTTTAATCGGTGAACATGTCTTCGGCCTGCCTGCTCTGCGTATTGTTCCAACAGCAGATGTTAGTGTCACTATGTCGATGGCGCTTGGCGTCTTTGTCCTCATCCTATTCTATAGCATTAAGATGAAAGGAATCGGTGGTTTTGCGAAAGAGCTGGGGTTACAGCCTTTCAATCATCCTCTGTTTATTCCTATTAACTTAATTTTGGAAGGGGTTAGCTTGCTGTCTAAACCTATATCACTCGGTCTGCGACTGTTTGGTAATATGTATGCCGGCGAACTGATCTTTATTCTTATTGCGGCTCTCTTACCGTTTTGGTCACAGTGGATGCTCAGCTTACCATGGGCGATTTTCCACATACTGATTATTACGTTACAAGCCTTTATTTTCATGGTTCTGACGATTGTTTATCTGTCGATGGCATCTGAAGAGCATTAATTTTATCAATCATTAATAGTGTTTTAACTGAAACAAACTGGAGACTGTCATGGATATAAACATGGATCTGCTGTACATAGCTGCCGCTATTCTGATGGGTTTGGCTGCTATCGGTGCTGCGATCGGTATCGGCATCCTTGGGGGCAAATTCTTGGAAGGTGCAGCTCGTCAGCCTGATCTGATCCCTCTGCTGCGTACTCAGTTCTTTATCGTTATGGGTCTGGTTGACGCCATCCCGATGATCGCTGTGGGCCTGGGCTTGTATATGATGTTCGCTGTCGGTACCAAGTAACTTACAGAACTGAAAATTAAGCCGATTCATTAATTGAAATAGAGGTATTGTGCCGTGAATATTAACGCAACAATCCTCGGCCAGGCCATCGCGTTTGTCCTGTTTGTTTTGTTCTGTATGAAGTATGTATGGCCACCAATCATGGCGGCCATCGAAAAGCGTCAGAAAGAAATTGCTGACGGTTTGGCTTCAGCAGAGCGTGCTAAAAAGAACCTGGACTTAGCGCAAGCCAATGCGACCGACCAACTGAAAAAAGCGAAAGCAGACGCACACGCTATCATCGAACAGGCTAATAAACAAAGAGCCCAAATGATTGATGATGCAAGAGCTGAAGCTGAGCTGGAACGTAGCAAAATTGTAGCGCAGGCTCATGCTGAAGTTGAAGCTGAAAGCAAGCGTGTTCGTGAAGAGCTACGTAAACAGGTTGCGCTGTTGGCTATCGCAGGTGCCGAGAAGATCATCGAACGTTCCGTGGATGAAGCTGCTAACAGCGACATCGTTGATAAACTGGTCGCTGAACTGTAAGGAGGGAGGGGCATGTCTGAATTTGCTACTGTAGCTCGCCCCTACGCCAAAGCAGCTTTTGACTTTGCTGTGGAACACCAATCTCTCGAACACTGGCAGAACATGCTGGCGTTCGTTGCAGAGGTAACCCGCAATGAGCAGGTTGGTGAGCTGCTTTCCGGTTCATTAGCACCGGAAACGTTAGCCAATACCTTTATCACTTTATGTGATGATCAGGTAGATGAGCATGCTCGTAACTTTATTCGTGTCATGGCAGAAAATGGTCGCTTGCTGGTATTGCCAGAAGTCTTCCTGCAATTTATCCAATTGCGTGCATCACTGGAATCAACAATTGATGTTGAAGTGATATCTGCGTCCGAACTGAATGAGCAGCAGCAGGCTAAAATTTCTGCGGCGATGGAAAAACGTCTGTCACGCAAAGTGAAGCTGAATTGCAAAATTGACAAGTCTGTTATTGCCGGCGTGATTATCCGTGCGGGTGACATGGTGATCGATGGCAGTATTCGTGGCCGTCTGGATCGTTTAACAGACGTCTTGCAGTCTTAAGGGGACTGGAGCATATGCAACTGAATTCCACCGAAATCAGCGAACTGATCAAACAGCGTATTGCTCAGTTCAATGTGGTGAGCGAAGCTCACAATGAAGGTACGATTGTTTCCGTTAACGACGGTATCATTCGTGTCCACGGTTTAGCCGATGTCATGCAGGGTGAGATGATCGCACTGCCTGGCAACCGTTATGCAATTGCACTGAACCTGGAGCGAGACTCCGTGGGTGCGGTTGTAATGGGTCCGTATGCTGACTTGGCCGAAGGCATGAAAGTCAAATGTACTGGCCGTATTTTGGAAGTACCTGTTGGTCGTGGTTTGCTGGGTCGTGTTGTTAACACACTGGGTGAGCCAATCGATGGTAAAGGCGCTGTTGAGCACGATGGTTTCTCCCCAGTAGAAGTTATCGCTCCGGGCGTAATTGATCGTCAATCCGTTGACCAGCCTGTCCAGACAGGTTACAAATCTGTTGATGCCATGATCCCAATCGGCCGTGGTCAGCGTGAGCTGGTTATCGGTGACCGTCAGACAGGTAAAACTGCACTGGCGATTGATGCGATCATCAACCAACGTGATTCCGGTATCAAATGTATTTACGTAGCGATTGGTCAGAAAGCCTCTACTATTGCTAACGTAGTTCGTAAATTGGAAGAGCATGACGCACTGAAAAACACCATCGTTGTTGTTGCATCTGCTTCTGAATCTGCTGCCCTGCAATATCTGGCACCGTATTCTGGTTGTGCAATGGGTGAATACTTCCGTGATCGTGGTGAAGATGCCCTGATTGTTTACGATGACCTGTCTAAACAGGCTGTTGCTTACCGTCAGATTTCTCTGTTGCTGCGCCGTCCGCCTGGACGTGAAGCATTCCCTGGTGACGTTTTCTATCTGCACTCCCGTCTGTTGGAGCGTGCAGCGCGTGTTAACGCTGAATATGTTGAAAAGTACACCAATGGTGAAGTGAAAGGCAAAACAGGTTCTCTGACAGCACTGCCAATCATCGAAACACAGGCTGGTGACGTTTCTGCATTCGTACCGACAAACGTTATCTCCATTACTGATGGTCAGATCTTCCTTGAATCTGCTCTGTTCAACGCAGGTATTCGTCCGGCGGTTAACCCAGGGATTTCCGTATCCCGTGTAGGTGGTGCTGCTCAGACTAAGATTATCAAGAAACTGTCCGGTGGTATCCGTACTGCTCTGGCTCAGTACCGCGAACTGGCGGCATTCTCCCAGTTTGCATCTGATCTGGATGATGCGACTCGTAAGCAGCTGGATCACGGTCAGAAAGTAACTGAGCTGTTGAAACAGAAACAGTATCAGCCAATGTCTATCGCACAACAGGCTCTGTCTCTGTTTGCTGCTGAGCGTGGCTATCTGGAAGATGTCGAAATCGCGAAAGTGGTCAGTTTCGAATCTGCGCTGTTGGCGTATGCTAGCCATGAACATGCTGATCTTCTGAAAGAGATTGACCAGTCTGGCGATTACAACGGAGAGATCGAAGCGAAGCTGAAAGCTCTGTTGGAATCCTTCAAGGCGACTCAGTCCTGGTAACACTATTCGGCCCTGTTTGATTCTGTTTATGAAAAAACACGGGCCGTCTGGTTGAATACGGAGAAGCAGAAATGGCCGGCGCAAAAGAGATACGTACCAAAATCGCCAGTGTGCAGAACACGCAGAAAATCACTAAAGCGATGGAAATGGTCGCCGCGTCCAAAATGCGTAAAACGCAGGACCGCATGGCGGCCAGCCGTCCTTATGCAGATACCATTCGCAGCGTGATTGGACACCTTGCGTTAGGTAATCTGGAGTACAAACACCCATACCTTGAAGAGCGTGAAGTTAAACGCGTTGGGTACGTGGTTGTTTCTACTGACCGTGGTTTATGTGGCGGTTTGAACATTAACTTGTTCAAAAAATTGCTGATAGAAATGAAAGACTGGTCTGATAAAAAAGTCCAGGTTGATTTGGCACTTATTGGATCAAAAGCGGTTTCTTTCTTTTCTTCTGTTGGTGGCAACGTTGTTGCCCAGGTAACAGGGATGGGAGATAACCCATCATTGTCCGAATTGATCGGGCCAGTCAGCGTCATGATGCAAGCATATGACGAAGGGCGTCTGGATAAACTGTATATAGTGACAAACAAGTTCCACAATACAATGTCTCAGGTTCCGACAATCACTCAGTTATTGCCTCTGCCAGCCGGAGACGATGAAACACTGAAGAAGAAGTCCTGGGATTATCTGTATGAACCAGATCCTAAGGCGCTGTTGGATACCTTGCTGCGTCGCTATATAGAATCGCAAGTTTATCAGGGCGTCGTTGAAAACCTGGCTAGTGAGCAGGCCGCACGAATGGTAGCGATGAAAGCCGCGACTGATAACGGTGGCAACCTGATCAAAGAGTTGCAGTTGGTTTACAACAAAGCTCGTCAGGCCAGCATTACTCAGGAACTCACCGAAATCGTTTCGGGTGCAGCTGCGGTTTAACAGCTAGGTTTACGAATTACGTAGAGGATTCAAGATGGCTACTGGAAAGATTATCCAGGTAATCGGCGCCGTGGTGGACGTCGAATTCCCTCAGGACAGCGTACCAAAAGTATACGATGCCCTTGAGGTTAAAAACGGTGAAGAAAAACTGGTGCTGGAAGTTCAGCAACAGTTAGGCGGTGGTATCGTTCGCTGTATCGCAATGGGTACTTCTGATGGTCTGCGCCGTAATTTGGAAGTGACTGATTTAGGTCATCCAATCGAAGTCCCTGTTGGTGAAGCGACTCTGGGTCGTATCATGAACGTACTGGGTGACCCGATTGATATGAAAGGTGACATTGGCGAGCAAGAGCGCTGGTCAATTCACCGTACTGCACCAAGCTATGAAGAGTTATCTAACTCTCAGGAACTGCTGGAAACCGGTATCAAAGTAATGGACCTGATTTGTCCATTCGCTAAAGGTGGTAAAGTCGGTCTGTTCGGTGGTGCGGGTGTAGGTAAAACCGTTAACATGATGGAGCTGATCCGTAACATCGCGATCGAGCACTCCGGTTACTCTGTATTTGCGGGTGTAGGTGAACGTACTCGTGAAGGTAACGACTTCTATCATGAAATGACAGACTCCAACGTACTGGACAAAGTATCTCTGGTATATGGCCAGATGAATGAGCCACCAGGAAACCGTCTGCGTGTTGCTCTGACCGGTCTGACCATGGCGGAAAAATTCCGTGATGAAGGCCGTGACGTTCTGTTGTTCGTCGATAACATTTACCGTTATACCCTGGCAGGTACCGAAGTATCGGCATTGTTGGGTCGTATGCCATCTGCGGTAGGTTATCAGCCAACGCTGGCGGAAGAGATGGGTGTTCTGCAAGAACGTATCACCTCTACCAAAACTGGTTCAATCACTTCCGTACAGGCTGTTTACGTTCCTGCGGATGACTTGACTGACCCATCACCAGCAACAACCTTTGCTCACTTGGATGCAACCGTTGTACTGAGCCGTCAGATCGCATCTCTGGGTATCTACCCAGCGGTTGACCCACTGGATTCAACCAGCCGTCAGCTTGATCCACTCGTTGTTGGTCAAGAGCACTATGACGTAGCTCGTGGCGTTCAGTCTATCCTGCAACGTTATCAGGAACTTAAAGACATCATCGCTATTCTGGGTATGGACGAACTGTCAGAAGATGACAAACTGGTTGTTGCTCGTGCTCGTAAGATCCAGCGCTTCCTGTCTCAGCCATTCTTCGTTGCAGAAGTATTTACCGGTTCACCAGGTAAATTCGTTTCTCTGAAAGACACCATCCGTGGCTTCAAAGGCATCCTGAACGGTGATTATGACCACCTGCCAGAGCAGGCGTTCTACATGGTTGGTACCATCGAAGAAGCTATAGAAAAAGCTAAGAAGCTTTAATACGGCTGACGGGAGGTTGATATGGCTGCAATGACGTTCTCCCTGAACGTAGTCAGCGCTGAAAAACTGATGTTTGAAGGGCTGGTACAGAAAATTCAGGTGACTGGTAGTGAAGGTGAGTTGGGGATTTATCCTCAGCATACCCCGCTGCTTACTGCCATAAAACCGGGCATGATACGTATTGTTAAGCAGTTTGGTGAAGAAGAGTTTATCTACCTGTCAGGTGGTATTCTGGAAGTTCAGCCAAACGGCGTGATCGTACTGGCCGATACAGCGATCCGTGGTAAGGATTTGGATGAAGCCAAAGTGCTTGAAGCCAAGCGCAAGGCGGAAGAACATGTCCGTAATTCCCACGGCGATGTTGATTATGCTCAGGCATCTGCTGAATTGTCGAAAGCGATTGCAAAACTTCGTGTAATCGAACTGACGAAAAAGCTGATGTAGGATTACCTAATAAATTTCAAATATTAGCTGATAAGGTTAAATTTGAGAGATAAAAGGTAAATACCCAATGGATTTCGAATTGCATTGAGACAATTGGAAAGACAGAGGGTAAGGCAGTAGATAAAAAGCCAGTTAGTCATGCTAACTGGCTTTTTTGCATTACGAAATATGTAGCAATTTATTTCGTAAACAGGTTTACTTTTATACTTAAAATCGGAATTGTCAGGTTTCTTATGTCTATTACATCCAATGCAACTATTTCCAAGCCAGTTACTTCCAAATTAACGAGTGCAAAAAGTGTTGTGATACTGGCTGCGGGAAAAGGAACCCGCATGTATTCTGACCTCCCTAAAGTCCTGCACTCACTGGCAGGAAAGCCGATGGTTCAGCATGTCATTGATACTGCAATGGCATTAGGTACCCAAAATGTTCATCTGGTATATGGTCATGGCGGCGACCTGATGAAACAAGCTCTTGCAGGCCAGAAAAATGCTAATCAAAACCTGAACTGGGTATTGCAAGCGGAACAGCTAGGTACTGGTCACGCGATGCAGCAGGCTGCTCCACATTTTGCCGATGATGAAGATATTTTGATCCTCTACGGCGATGTACCACTGATTGCTCAGGATACGTTAGAACGTTTGATCGAAGCTAAACCAGAAGGCGGTATTGGCTTATTAACCGCTATTTTGGATAACCCGACCGGATATGGTCGTATCATCCGTGAAAATGGCGAAGTCACAGGGATCATCGAACAAAAAGATGCGACTGACGAGCAGCGTAAAATCAACGAAATCAACACCGGCATTCTGGTTGCAAACGGTGGTGATTTGAAACGCTGGTTATCCAAACTGGAAAACAATAACGCACAAGGTGAATACTACCTGACTGACGTTATTGCACTTGCACATCAGGAAGGCCGTCAGATTAAAGCTGTTCATCCAAGCCGTTTAAGTGAAATGGAAGGGGTTAACAACCGTCTTCAGCTTTCTGCACTGGAACGTATTTACCAGTCTGAACAAGCGGAAAAATTATTGCTGGCGGGTGTCATGTTACTCGATCCGTCTCGTTTCGATTTGCGCGGAACATTAGAGCATGGCCGCGATATCACCATTGATACCAATGTCATTATTGAAGGTCATGTCGTATTGGGGAATAACGTTCAGGTAGGCTCTGGCTGTATTCTGAAAAACTGCGTTATCGGTGATGGTGCGGTAATCAGCCCTTATACTGTAATAGAAGATTCTGAACTCGCGGCTGAATGCAGCGTCGGGCCTTTTGCTCGCTTGCGTCCTGGATCTAAACTGGCGGAAAAAGCCCATGTCGGCAATTTCGTTGAAATGAAAAAATCCTCCCTTGGCAAAGGTTCCAAAGCAGGGCACCTGACTTATCTGGGTGATTCTGAAATTGGAAGTAATGTAAATATCGGTGCAGGAACTATTACCTGTAACTATGATGGCGCCAATAAATTTAAGACTATCATTGGTGATGACGTATTTGTGGGTTCTGATAGCCAGCTTGTTGCCCCTGTAAACATTGCTAAAGGTGTAACTATCGGCGCAGGAACCACCGTAACAAAAGATGTTGCTGAAAATGAGCTGGTTATCAGCCGTGTTAAGCAAACTCATATTAGGGACTGGAAACGTCCTGTTAAGAAAAAATAAAATACATATAAATAATAATAACCCCCATCTCTACAAAGCTCGGGGACCGGTAAATCCAGAACGAGATTTGCCGGAACACAATCAGGTTGTGAGACATAAAAAGGGCATTTACAGCCCTATTTTTAGGAATAAAAACACATGTGTGGAATCGTTGGTGCAGTAGCACAGCGTGATATAGCAGAAATATTGATCGAAGGTCTTCGCCGTCTGGAATACCGTGGTTATGACTCTGCGGGTATGGCTGTCGTTGACAGCGAAAATCAGATGACTCGCCTGCGTGAAGTAGGCAAAGTACAGATGCTGGCTGATGAAGCAGATAAACAGCCTGTTATCGGTGGTACAGGTATTGCTCATACCCGTTGGGCAACACACGGGGAGCCAAACGAACGCAACGCTCACCCTCATGTTTCTGAACATATTGCAGTTGTGCATAACGGGATTATTGAAAACCATGAAGAGCTACGTGAAGAATTGAAAGCGCGTGGTTATGGTTTCTCTTCAGATACCGATACTGAAACCATTGCTCACCTTGTTCACTGGGAACAGCAACAGGGTGGTTCATTGCTGGAAATCGTACAGCGTGTTATCCCACAATTGCGCGGTGCTTATGGCACCGTCATTATGGATAGCCGTCAGCCAGACGTGCTGGTGGCTGCACGTTCCGGTAGCCCATTAGTGATTGGTCTGGGTGTTGGTGAAAACTTCCTGGCATCTGACCAGCTGGCATTACTGCCGGTGACTCGCCGCTTTATCTATCTGGAAGAAGGCGACGTTGCTGAAATCACCCGCCGCACAGTTCGTATTTTTGATGTGCAGGGCGAAGCCGTTGAGCGTGAGCAGATAGAATCCAACGTTCAGTACGATGCAGGTGACAAAGGTGTTTACCGTCACTACATGCAGAAAGAGATTTACGAACAGCCAATGGCGATTAAAAACACACTGGAAGGCCGTGTGAGTCATGGTGAAGTTAATCTGTCAGAACTGGGTGCTAACGCCGCAGAATTACTGTCTCAGGTTGAACATATCCAGATCGTTGCGTGTGGAACTTCTTTCAATGCCGGTATGGTTTCCCGCTACTGGTTTGAATCACTGGCGGGTATTCCGTGTGATGTAGAAATCGCCTCTGAATTCCGTTACCGCAAACCTGCCTGCCGTAAAGGTAGCCTGCTGATCACTCTGTCTCAATCAGGTGAAACAGCGGACACACTGGCAGCACTGCGCTTATCCAAAGAGCTGGGCTACCTGACTTCACTGACCATCTGTAATGTTGCAGGTTCCTCTCTGGTGCGCGAATCAGACTTTGCCCTGATGACCAAAGCAGGCGCAGAAATCGGTGTAGCATCCACCAAAGCGTTTACCACTCAGCTAACCGTATTGCTGATGCTGGTGGCTTACATGGGACGCCTGAAAGGTGCTGATGATTCTCTGGAGCAGAATATCGTTCATGCCCTGCATGCGTTACCAAGCCGCATTGAAAGCATGTTGTCGAAAGACAAAGTGATCGAAGCATTGGCAGAAGACTTCTCAGAAAAACACCACGCGCTGTTCCTCGGCCGCGGCGATCAATATCCGATCGCGGTTGAAGGTGCGCTGAAACTGAAAGAGATCTCCTACATCCACGCAGAAGCGTACGCAGCGGGTGAACTGAAACACGGCCCACTGGCACTAATTGATGCTGATATGCCGGTTATCATCGTTGCACCAAACAACGAACTGCTGGAAAAACTGAAATCCAACATTGAAGAAGTCCGTGCTCGTGGTGGTCAGCTGTACGTCTTCGCCGATCAGGATGCTGGTTTCATCGACAGTGAAAACATGAAGATCATCTCCCTGCCACACGTAGAAGAACTGATCGCCCCGATCTTCTATACCGTGCCACTGCAATTACTGTCTTACCACGTTGCCTTGATCAAAGGTACAGATGTAGATCAGCCAAGGAACTTGGCGAAGTCTGTGACTGTGGAGTGATGGTTTAATCACCACATACAATAAAAGTTAATTCTTTCTAAATCCGGTTATGTGAAAACTGACCGGATTTTTTCATTACCCTGTTAATGATCCTATTATTCGCAGAGTTTTTACAATTACAACAAAGACGTTGCCAAACACGCCATTGTATGGCTAAAAGCCATACATATTTGACTGTTACTCAAGAAAAATCTTTTTAAGATTCAGAAATTATTGTCAGTCATAAAAAGTAGTTTACTGAGAAGAAAACAGTCAAAATGCATTTAGTACCTGCCATTTTCAGAAGACGGCCATTCTAATCTCGATTACACTCATCACTTATGTACATAGTACCGATCAGTATTCGGTCAGGAATTTTTTCAATATAGAAACTAACGGATTATCGAACTTCAATTCGTAACCGAATAGATTGCGATAACGAGTGGGAATTTATTATGAAACTAAAAAAACTTAAGAAAGAGCTCGATGCGTTAAAGTTAATGGAAAAAGATCCTGATGTGGTCGGTTATGTACTGTTTAACACACGTAATCGTCGATTTGTTACGTTAGATGACAATGAGTTTGGCATGGTGATGTACGCTGACGATATCGAAGAAGCCTATTTAGCACCGTCACGGTTTGCCGCATTAATGGATATTGATTTTTTGCCGGAGCCAGACAAATTTGATACCGCGGCTGTCCCGGTTATTGAGAATCCTTTATTTGGTTTAATGCTTAAAGATCCTATTTGAATTAATACGATAAATAAGAAAGGATAATAATAGTGTTCGATCCAGAAAAGTATCCCGATAAAGCAACTATCCTTAAAATTATTAAGGAAAAAAGATGTTCCGAGAAAGAATTATTACACAGGCCCATCAATGGATCACGGAACGTGCCTATATTCTGGATACTGAAACCACAGGTTTAGATAAACAGGCACAGGTTGTTGAGATAGCCGTTACAGATATCGATGGGCAGGTGATTTTTCAGCGCTATCTCCGCCCTTCTGTACTGATTGATCTTGAAGCTCAAGCTGTTCACGGTATAACCCTGAGTGCTTTGAGTAATGAACCTCAATGGCCGCAGATTGCTGATGAACTTATCCCGCTTTTGACCAGCCGTCCTTTGATTATTTTTAATGAAAAGTTTGATCTCAGGCTTATAGCTCAGACTGCGAAGGCATTTGCGATGGATACGCGTTGGATAAAGCAGTTGCAGTCTCAGTGTGCAATGGAATTAGCTGCTCAGTTTTATGGCGCAACAAACCGATATGGTACTATTTCACTGGCCAATGCAGCACGTGCTGCGGGAGTGTCGGTGAAGGGAAAGGCGCATACGGCTGTGGTGGATTGTCAGACGACTGCCGCAGTGGTTCGTTCCATTGCGGATTTATATTCTCAGCTAAAGTAACCCCAATTCCGCTTAAGATATTGCTGAAATATCTTCTTCTGAGTAGAAAATTTTCAGTGATGGCTTTTTCTCTTTAAGGCAGTAAGCAATCAATCCCGTTAAAATCGT
>NZ_CAWQMW010000169.1:0-23533 GCF_963895965.1 Xenorhabdus sp. PB30.3
TTCAACTAACTTGTCCATGGCCTGTTCCTCCCCGGAGTCGTTTTAGGCTTTCACCAAAACTTTGCTCCTGGAACAGGCCTCTCGTCAATTTCTTATCCAGAATTCAGGTTATTATTAGAGTTTATTCGTATTACTATTTTTAGCAAAATGCATCATCTTTTTATACCCTAAAATATTAGGGCTACGTGTATTACAAAGGAAAAAACAACGTTATGAAAATGAAAGCTCTTGTTGCGGTAGCGGTTTCAGCTGTAATGCTGGCGGGTTGTCAGAATCTTGATCATGGAATGCTGGCCAGCTCTGGGATGCAATTATTCAAAGCCGCAACGCTAAATGATTCTGATGTCAAACAACTCTCTGACCAATCATGTAGAGATATGGATGCACAGAATAAAATTGCCCCCGCATCCAGCCAATACACTAAGCGTCTGAACAAAATTGCCAAAGCATTAGGACACGAAATTAATGGTACTCCTGTTAACTACAAGGTTTATCTGACTGATGATGTTAACGCATGGGCAATGGCTAATGGTTGTGTACGCGTATACAGTGGCCTGATGAATATGATGAACGATAATGAAGTCGAAGGTGTTCTGGGTCATGAAATGGGGCACGTTGCATTGGGCCACTCGCGTAAAGCAATGCAGGTTGCCTATGCAGCCGTTGCTGCGCGTACCGCAGCAGCATCAGCCGGTGGTGTCGCAGCACAGTTGAGCGATTCTCAACTTGCAGATCTGGGGCAAAAGCTGCTCAACTCGCAGTTTTCACAACATCAGGAAAGTCAGGCTGATGACTTCTCTTATGAACTGCTGAAAAAACGCAATATCAAAACTGAAGGCTTAGCAACCAGCTTTGAAAAACTGGCTAAGCTGGGCAGTGCTGAAACCAGTATGTTTGATTCACACCCACCGTCAAAGGAACGTGCTGAACACGTTCGTAATCGTATCGCAGCCGATAAGAAATAATAAGTTCTGTCCTGATTGAAGCGGCGACAATGGCACCGCTTCAGACTGCTGACAGCCAGAGATAAATTATCTCTGGCTGTTTATCGCTGACTTTAATTATAAACGACCGTGGCAATGCTTATATTTTTTGCCTGAGCCACATGGGCAAGGATCGTTACGCCCAACTTTACGGGAACCGCTTGCCATTTGCGCTTCGGCTTCTGACATCAAAGCCCCTTGCTCAACTTCATGGCTTAAGTGCTGTTGGCTTGCCAGACGCTCCGCTTCTGCACGGCGCTGCTGTTCAAGAGCTTCCACTTCTTCCGGCATTCTGACCTGAACTTTGCCCAAGGTGCTGATAACTTCATATTTCAGTGATTCCAGCATGTTGGCAAACATAGCGAAAGATTCACGCTTATATTCCTGCTTCGGATCTTTCTGCGCATAACCACGCAGGTGAATGCCCTGACGCAGATAATCCATTGCCGCCAGATGCTCCTTCCACAGTGTATCCAGCGTTTGCAGCATGATGCCTTTTTCAAAGTTACGCATCATTTCTTCACCGACGATTTCTTCTTTCTGTTTATAAACTTCTATCGCCTTTTCAAGAATACGCTCTCGCAATGTTTCTTCATGGAGTTCTGGCTCTTTATCCAGCCACTCTTTAATTGGCAAAGACAGATCAAAATCATTGACCAAACGCTCTTCCAAGCCCGGAATATCCCACATTTCTTCCAGAGATTGTGGCGGGATATAAGCATCAATGGTTACTTTGAAAACATCTTCACGGATGCTGGAGATGGTTTCGCTGACATCGCTCACATCAAGCAGGTCATTACGTTGTGCATAAATCGCACGGCGCTGATCATTGGCAACATCATCATATTCCAGCAATTGTTTACGGATATCGAAGTTGCGGCTTTCAACTTTACGCTGTGCATTGGCAATAGCTTTAGTGACCCATGGGTGTTCAATCGCTTCACCCGGCTGCATCCCCAATTTGCGCATCATTCCTGTTACACGCTCTGAAGCAAAAATACGCATTAGGGAATCTTCCATTGAGAGGTAGAAGCGTGAAGAACCCGCATCCCCCTGACGACCAGCACGACCACGCAGCTGGTTATCGATACGGCGTGATTCGTGACGCTCTGTACCAATAATATGTAAACCACCTGCTGCCAGTACTGCATCATGACGTTCCTGCCATGCCGCTTTAATTTGTTCGATTTGCTCTTCTGTCGGCTCTTCCAGCTTAGCAATTTCTGCCTGCCAGCTTCCCCCCAGTACGATATCCGTACCACGTCCAGCCATGTTGGTTGCTATGGTAACAGTACCAGCCTGACCTGCCTGTGCAATGATGTCGGCTTCCATTGCGTGGAATTTCGCATTCAGAACATTATGCACAATATCCGCTTCGGTCAGTGCATTTGAAATCACTTCTGATTTTTCAATCGAGATAGTTCCCACTAATACTGGCTGGTTGTTATTAACGCGCTCTTTAATATCTTCAATGATCGCATCAATTTTTTCCGCTTCCGTCATGTAAACCAGATCAGGTAAATCCTGACGGATCATCGGACGGTTAGTTGGAACAACAATGGTATCCAGTTTATAAATAGAACTGAATTCAAAGGCTTCAGTGTCAGCCGTACCTGTCATACCTGCCAGTTTTTCATACAGGCGGAAGTAGTTCTGGAATGTGATAGAAGCCAGTGTCTGGTTTTCGTTCTGGATCTCAACATGCTCTTTGGCTTCTACAGCCTGATGCAAACCATCAGACCAGCGACGCCCCTGCATGGTACGCCCGGTGTGTTCATCAACAATGATGACTTCACCATCTTTAACGATATAGTCAACATCACGGGTAAACAAGACATGTGCCCGCAATGCTGCGGTTACATGGTGCATCAGCATAATATTGGATGGAGAATAAAGCGATTCACCTTCATCCATCACTTTAGCATTCACCAGCAACTCTTCAATCAGCACCAGACCACGTTCGGTCAGGTTAACCTGACGTGTTTTTTCATCAACGGAGAAATGCCCTTCGCCCTGAAAAGTGTCTGAATCTTCTTGTTCCTGTCGGATTAATTGAGGGATCAGTTTATCTACTTTGATATAAAGCTCAGAGCTGTCTTCTGCCGGACCAGAAATAATCAGTGGAGTACGAGCTTCATCGATCAGAATGGAGTCAACTTCGTCCACCAGAGCGTAATGCAGTTTGCGTTGTACCCGCTCTTCCGGGCTGAATGCCATGTTGTCACGCAGGTAATCGAAACCATATTCGTTATTGGTACCATAAGTAATATCTGCGGCGTAAGCAGCACGTTTTGCTGGAGCTGGCATGTTTGGTAAGTTGATACCAACGCTCAGTCCCAAAAATTCAAACAACGGGCGATTGTTTTCAGCATCACGCTGTGCCAGATAGTCATTCACAGTAACAACATGAACACCGCGTCCACTCAGTGCGTTCAAATAGGCTGGCAATGTTGCAGTCAGAGTTTTACCTTCACCTGTACGCATTTCTGCAATACAACGCTCATTAAGTACCATCCCACCCAGTAACTGCACATCGAAGTGACGCATACCAAACACACGTTTACTGGCTTCACGTACTGTAGCAAAGGCTTCTGGCAGAATTTTTTCCAGTGATTCGCCCTCTTTAAGGCGGGCACGGAATTGCTCTGTTTTGGCTTTTAGCTCTTCATCAGACAGCTTTTCAAAATCAGGTTCCATACGGTTAATCACATCAACCGATTTACGCAAACGACGCAGGGTACGATCGTTACGGCTACCAAAAATCTTAGTAAGTAATTTAATCAACATAGTTAATACATCTCAAATGAGGCCACAATTACAGCCAATCAATTGTGTCTTTTATACCCATTATTATTCAAATTGCAGCCAGGCAACTTGCAGTCGATTGGGATATATGACTCGAATTTAGTTACTGTCTTATTATCAGAAATCAGACAGACACATTACAATAAAGATTGATGGTCAACCGCAGGCCCGGCACGAATTCCCTGAATTTGAGCAACCCAAAGTGCCGGTGTATGGACATCCGGAGAAATTGCTGCCACAGTCTCAGCACCAACCTCAGATTCAAATCGGGTCGGCGCCTGTATTAGCATGGCATGTAGTGTATCCAGCATGATCTGTTGCATAAAAGGTACTGCAACTCGGATACTTTCTTTTGCTTCTTCATATCTGACAGGCTCAGAAATAGAAAAAGCAAAAGAAAGTTGCCGAATAACATTACGAACAGCGTGTTGTTGCCAATAATTTAAGTAATTAGAGGGCTGGCGCTGAGCGTTTTGTAACTGAAACAGATGTTCAAATGATGAAAGTGCCCGATTTTGGTTTCTCTGGGCAGATGAGGTATTTGTATGTGGCAGGCTTTCTGCGGCTCCGGCCAGAACGGGAGGCACACCAATTCCTGTAGCAACCATGCTCAGTAAAAGGTGAGGCCAAAAATAACGCCTGCCAAATTGTCGCCAAAGATTTAGAATACTCATGAAACCTTCATTAATAAATACTGGAACCGCCTTTATTATGCGAGATAGCCGCCCACAATCACTGGACTTGTTATTGTTTGAAAGTCAGCCAGAAAATGCGGCAGCTGCCGGAAAAAGCCCGCTTCAGGCTATTCAACGACATGCCATTGCATTACTGAAACTCAACCGGGCTGTTCTTAGCCTGCTTCCGGGACAAGTACGCCCTTGGTGCCGGATCGCAAATTATCGTAAACATATTCTGGTACTGGAAACAGGTAATGCCAGCTGGAAAACCAGACTTTACTATGAAATTCCCGTTTTACTCTCCGCATTAAGAAGTGAAATTCTACCATCTTTATCTTCTATCGACATCAGGATTAACCCATCATTAATGGTTAAAAGTCATAATAATGAACAGAGTGTCGAAAAAATATCAGAAAGAAAACTTAATAATGATAGCCAGAGCTTGCCAACTCGCCAATTAAGCCATGAAAGTGCAGAAACATTAATAGCATTGGCCGAACGTAGCCCGGAAAAATTGAAAAGAAGGTTGGAGCGATTGGCTGCGCTGGCCGGAGAGAGTACCAGTACAGCCAAGATGAAACGTTAGCGCTGAATAAAAAACATCAGCGAGAGGAGCGTAATAGATAACATAACCCACTGATGAATCATAAGAATATTCTCAATACATAGATTATCAATAACAGCTGTATTAATAATCTACTGTCTTAATAATCGACTGTATTAATATGCCAACACTGTTGATGGTGCGCGGAAAGCCAGTGGCATTTCAGCTTCATCTTCAAATGTGACAAACTCCCAAGCACTTTCCTGCGCCAAAACTGCCTGTAACAGTTTATTATTCAAAGCATGACCTGATTTAAACGCAGTAAATGCGCCAATAATGTTATAACCACACATAAACAGGTCACCGATGGCATCCAACATTTTATGTCGGACAAACTCATCTTCAAAGCGCAGGCCATCTTCATTGAGTACGCGGTAATCATCTACCACGATCGCACAATCAAAGCTGCCGCCTAAGCACAGACCCTGAGATTGCAGGTACTCAATGTCACGCATAAATCCAAAAGTACGCGCACGACTAATCTGGCGAACAAAAGAATCTGCTGAAAAATCCAGACTATAACGCTGAGTGCTGGAATCAATCGCCGGATGTTTAAAGTCAATGGTGAAATCCAGACTAAAACCGTGATATGGTGCCAGTTCAGCCCATTTATCACCCTCTTCCACGCGAACTGTATCTTTCATACGCACGAATTTTTTCGCAACGTTCAGCTCTTCAATGCCTGCATCCAATAACAGGAAGACAAACGGGCTGGCGCTACCATCCATAATCGGAATTTCTGGCGCGTCAACATCAATAACAATATTATCGATACCCAAACCTGCCAGTGCCGCATTCAGATGCTCAACAGTTGAGATTCGCACATTTTGTTCATTTACCAGACAAGTGCAGAGCATAGTATCACGCACGGATTTGGCATCAGCCGGGAAATCTACCGGAGGATTCAAGTCAGTACGACGATAGATGACCCCGGTGTTAGCCGGCGCGGGACGCATTGTTAATGTGACTTTTTTACCGGTATGTAAACCGACACCTGTCGCCTGAACAATACGTTTTAATGTCCTTTGTTTGATCATCGTTTATCTCTCGCAATATTACTAATCCTGCCAATCACTATAAAATATGATTGGCAGAATATTTTAACACAAAAAGCGGAGAAACCAATTTTTTAGCTATCAGTCAGCCTGCTTGCGCAAAAATGCCGGAATATCTAGATAATCAGGTTCTTTACTTGTCTGTGCATTTTGGTCATTGACCACTTTTGCTGCTGGTTTATTTTCATCAGGTAATGATGAAATTCCACCAGGCATTTGCTGATAGCGGCGATCCAATGTATTTGGCTGCGATGCCTTGTTATTGGTCACCAGCGTAATTTCAGGACGTTTATCCATCCCAATACCCGTGGCTACCACAGTGACACGCAGCTCATCATTCATATCCGGATCCAGTGATGTACCGATAACCACCGTTGCGTTGTCTGAAGCAAATGCACGGATGGTATTACCCACTGTTTCAAATTCATCCAGACGCAGATCAAAGCCCGCTGTAATGTTGACCAGTACACCACGCGCTCCGGACAGATCGATATCTTCCAGCAATGGGCTGGAAATCGCCATTTCAGCCGCCTCTTCCGCACGGTCTTCGCCCTGCGCAATACCAGAGCCCATCATGGCATAACCCATTTCGGACATCACAGTACGAACGTCAGCGAAGTCAACATTCATCAAGCCGGGACGAGTGATCAGTTCAGCGATACCCTGAACCGCACCTTTCAGCACGTCATTGGCTGCACCAAATGCATCCAACAGAGAGATGCCACGACCCAGCACTTTCAGCAATTTGTCATTTGGAATAGTGATCAGTGAGTCCACATGTTTGGACAGCTCAGTGATCCCCTGCTCCGCGAAGGCCATACGTTTTTTGCCTTCAAAATTAAATGGCTTGGTGACAACAGCAACGGTCAGAATTCCAAGCTCTTTGGCAATCTCAGCCACAACGGGAGCAGCACCGGTTCCTGTACCGCCACCCATACCGGCAGCGATAAATACCATATCGGCCCCTTCCAGTGCCGTACGCAGTGATTCGCGGTCTTCTTCCGCCGCTGTACGTCCGACCTCAGGGTTTGCACCAGCGCCCAATCCTTTTGTAATGCCGTTGCCAATCTGGATGGTCTGACCGACAGCTGTTTTACGCAATGCCTGAGCATCAGTGTTAACCGCAAAGAAATCGACACCTTCAATACGCTCACGCACCATATGTTCAACAGCATTACCGCCGCCACCGCCGACGCCGATGACTTTAATCACCGCGTCATTGGTTAATTCCAGTGGTTCAAACATAATTTCTCTCCGTTTTGTGCCTTTATGTCGAGGCCGACATCATTTTCACGGCCTCTGTATAAAAAATCAAAATTCTTTTCTCAGCCAGCTACTGACTTTTTTAAACCAGCCGCTTACTGAAGTTCTTTTATCAGCATCAGAATCGCCGCCAAGGTGGGATTCTTTGCCATAATGCAGAAGCCCGACTGCTGTTGAGTAGCAAGGCTCCTGCACGTAATCTGTCAGGCCGGTAATGTTCAGGGGACGTCCAATACGTACCTGAGTATGAAATACTCTTTGGGCACACTCAGCCAACCCATCTATCTGAGCACCCCCACCTGTTAAAACGATCCCTGCGGCCAGATGATGTTTTACCCCCTGCTGACGCAATTGCTCCTGCAATCGTAAAATTTCATCATTGACTAAATTCAGCAGTTCGGTATAACGTGGCTCAATAACCTCAGCCAGAGTCTGGCGTTGCAAACTGCGGGGAGGGCGTCCTCCCACACTCGGAACTTCAACGCTTTCATCCTTGCTGACTATCGAACCCAGTGCGCAACCGTGGCGTACCTTGATGGTTTCAGCGTCACTCGGCGGTGTACCAAATGCATAGGCAATATCACTGGTAACAACATTTCCTGCATATGGGATCACTTTGGTATGACGCAATGCACCGCCAGTATATACCGCGATATCCATCGTTCCGCCGCCGATATCAACGACACATACCCCTAATTCACGCTCATCTTCTGTCAAAACAGCATAACTTGCCGCCAATCCTGCAAAAATAAGCTGGTCAACTTTCAGCCCACAACGCTCAACAGCTTTTACAATATTTTTCGCCATGTCGTTATGGCAGGTAATCAAATGCACTTTCGCCTGCATACGCACACCGGAAAGCCCGACTGGGTTTTTGATACCTTCCTGATAATCGATAGCGTATTCCTGTGGGATCACATGCAAAATACGGTGTTCATCGCGAACACGAACCGATTTGGCTGTATGGACAACACTGTCCACATCATCCTGTGTTACTTCTTCTTCTGAAATTGGCACCATACCAATTTCGTTCTGGCAACTAATATGTTTGCCAGACAGCGCCAGATAAACTGAAGATATTTGGCAATCTGCCATTAACTCAGCCTGATCAATCGCACGCTGGACGCATTTAACGACTGATTCAAGATCGTTGACGCCGCCTTTATCCATGCCGCGGGATGGGCAATTTCCCACTCCGATAATATTAACCATACCATCGGGCAGAATTTCACCAACCAGGGCAGATACATTTGCTGTCCCGATTTCAAGGCCAACTACCAATTTTCTGTCCGTTGATTTGATCATCGTTGTTCTGCCTGTCTCTGTATTATTGCCAGTCACTATTTATTTTCTTGCCCGTTCATTAAAGCCGGTGCGTCAGTTAATAAAGGAGCCCAGCCAACCGCAGCACCACTGTCATAACGTAAGTCCACATAAGCCACACGTTTTTGTGTGTTTTTCTGCAACACAGGGTAAAGTTCAATAAAACGCTGAATGCGCCCTTCTTGATCTTTATTACCCAATTCCAGCCGGACGTCATTATCCAGTACCAGTTGCCAGGAATTACGAGCCGTCATGATCACTGCTTTCAATTTCATTTTATGTGCAGCAAGCTGTTCAGCCATTGTGCGATATTCTGCCAATACGACTTTTTCTTTGCCTTCCGGGCCATAGAGCATGGAATAATGCCCTCCGGCGCTCCGTTCAATAGGCAAACTGAATACTCTTCCTTCTTTATCCAGCATGTGCGTATCATTCCAACGCACATAAGGGACGTATTCTACCAGATGAATTTTCAGTTCATCAGGCCATTGTTTACGTACAGTGACCTGACGGATCCATGGCAGCCGCTCTATCTGGCCCTGAATGACATTGACATCCTGTGTCATAAATGTCTCTGGCGTGCCCAGTGACAGGATTGCCTGCCTGACATCATCATCCGTGGTGTAATGCCGCTGGCCTGTCAACACCAGTTTTGAGAGTGGCAGCCGGTTTGAATCCTTCATCCACTCTAAGGTTACCCAGCTCCCCCATATGACGGTACCAACCACCATCAGAAAGAAGAGGAACCCTGCCAGATAATAACCATTACTGGGGCGGGAACTCCGAACTTCAATTTCCCGCGTATTCCGGGCTGCCTGTGACATATCAATCAGCCAGCTCCAGAATTCTCGCTACTAATTGTGAAAAACTTAATCCCGTCTGACGCGCAGCCTGAGGCACCAGACTATGACTTGTCATGCCCGGAGAAGTGTTCACTTCCAGTAGATAGAAATTGCCATTTCCATCATCCATGATATCAACCCTTCCCCAGCCACTGCATCCCACTATCTTGTAGGCTCTTAATGCGAGATCCGCCAACTCTTGCTCTTTTTCTGCACTTAAACCACTAGGGCAGAAATATTTAGTTTCGTTTGAGATATATTTCGCATCATAGTCATAAAATACTTCCGGTGCCTGAATACGAATGGAGGGAAGAACTTCATCACCAAGAAATGCCACTGTATATTCCGGGCCGAACATCCATTTCTCAACCAAGATAATTTGGTCATATTGGAATGCCAGCTCCAGTGCTCCACGCAAATCGGAGTAGTCATTCACTTTGGTCATGCCAACACTGGAACCTTCCAGATTTGGCTTAACCATTAATGGCAGCCCTAATTCTTGAACATATTCTTTGATTTGAAAATCATTAAGTTGTTCAAATTGATGAGAATTAATCACAACATAGGGAGAAACAGGCAGTTTTGCCCCTTGCCATAACTGCTTTGTGCGCAATTTATCCATCGATAAAGCGGATGCCATTACGCCGCTGCCGGTATAAGGGAGCTGCAAAAATTCCAGTACACCCTGTACTGTACCATCTTCACCACCGCGTCCATGCAGGGCGATAAAGACTTTGCTGAACCCTTCTTCCTTGAGTTTAGTCACATCAAAGTATTTTGTATCGACTGAATGTGCATTAATACCTGCTTCCTTCAACCCGGCTACAACAGCCTGCCCGGATTGCAGTGAAACTTCACGTTCAGCAGAAGTCCCTCCCAACAAGACAGCGACTTTATCAGCCATGATGCTCCCCTTCATTAAAAGACGGCTGTAATTTTGTTTCAGCCAAATTGCGCGCTATTTTACCGATATTACCGGCACCCTGTACTAATACTAAGTCGTTGTTTTCCATTATTTGTGACAGCATGACCGAAATTTGCTCCGGTTCTGACACCAGTATCGGGTCTAACTTCCCTCGACTGCGAATAGTACGACATAAGGAACGGCTGTCCGCACCCGGTATCGGAGTTTCCCCGGCAGAATAAACATCCAGCATTAACAGAACATCCACCTGATTCAATACATTGGCAAAGTCATCGTACAAATCACGCGTTCTGGTATAACGGTGAGGCTGGAATACCATAACGATACGTTTATCTGGCCAGCCGGCGCGCGCAGCCTTAACTGTGGCATCAACTTCAGTCGGGTGATGACCATAATCATCAACCAACATGACATTGCCTTCTTTGTTGTTAATATTCCTGAGAGAAAAATCCCCCAGGAAGTCAAAACGGCGTCCGGTTCCCTGAAATTCAGCCAGTGATGCCAGAATCGCGGCATCATCAATGCCTTCTTCAGTCGCGACAGCCACAGCGGCTGTTGCATTCAGTGCGTTATGTTTTCCCGGCGCATTCAGGACAACATGAAGTTCAGGTAAATCTTCACGGCTGATGGTAAAGAAACCCTGTGCACCCTTCTGTTCATAATGGGTAATGCGAACGTCAGCCTCTTGGCTGAAGCCATAAGTCGTCACATAACGACCGATACGCGGAATTAACTCCTTCACAACCGGATCATCAATGCACATCACGGCCCGACCATAAAATGGCAAATTATACAGGAAGTTGACAAAAGTCTGCTTCAGGTTTTCAAAGTCTCCCTGATAGGTATCCATATGATCGGGTTCAATATTGGTTACCACCGCCATCATGGGTTGCAAGTGCAGGAAAGACGCATCGCTTTCATCCGCTTCAGCGATCAGATAACGGCTGGTACCAAGACGAGCATGAGTACCCGCAGCTTTGACTAATCCGCCATTGACAAAGGTAGGATCAAGACCAGCCTGAGCATAAATACCTGCAATCATTGCTGTCGTCGTCGTTTTGCCATGAGTTCCCGCAACAGCGATGCCATGTCGGTAACGCATCAGCTCGGCCAGCATCTCTGCACGACGGATAACCGGAATACGGGCTTCACGGGCCGCAATAATTTCTGGGTTATCGGCAGGAATTGCTGTTGATGCAACGACCACACTGGCATTGCGTACATTCTCCGCGCGGTGATTAAAATAAATAGTTGCTCCCAGTTCAATCAGTTGCTGCGTAACAGCATTGGGAGCGAGATCAGAACCACTTATCTGATAACCTTCATTGGCCAACACCTCGGCGATCCCACCCATGCCAGCACCACCAATGCCAACAAAGTGGATATGCCTGACTTTTCTCATTTCAGGCACTGAAGCTCTTAATTTCGCCAACTGTTGTATATTCACGTTTTAATCTTCACTAGTTATGTTTACTTCTCCGCTCTGCCGGTATATTAAAAACCCACAAAACGGCCTAAATTCTATTTTTTAGCAGCATCAGTCAATGCCGCAGCTACTCGTTCAGTTGCATCGATAATGGCAACAGAATGAGCTTTTTCTGCCATTTCCTGCAATTGCGGACGCTGCCACTGTTTCAGCAATTCCACGACGGCATCCGCCGTAAATTGCGGCTGTTCAAGTATTTTTGCTGCTCCTGCCTGTTCCAGCGGCAACGCATTCCAGTATTGCTGGCAATCTTTATGCTGAAACGGTACAAAAATCGCAGGTAAACCTGCCGCTGAAATCTCACTGACGGTCAATGCACCGGAACGACAAATGACAATATCAGCCCACGCGTAAGCCTGCGCCATATCATCAATAAACTCAGTCACCCTGAAATCAGTGACAGCTAAGTCGGCATATTTTTTCTGTGTTTCTGCCTGTGCACCTTTGCCCGCCTGATGCCATACAGAGATACTGTCTCCCAGAAGGGAAGCGGCTTCTGGCATTGTCTGGTTCAGAATTCTTGCCCCCTGACTGCCACCAACAATAAGAACGCGCACAGGCCCTTGTCTGTCTGCAAGGCGCTGTGCTGGTGCAGGTAATGCCAACACATCTTTACGAACCGGATTACCGACCACCGGAGCATCAGGAAATGCACCCGGAAAAGCCTGCAAAACTGTTTTTGCAATTTTAGCCAGCCAGCGGTTAGTTAATCCTGCGATACCGTTCTGCTCATGGAGAACAACCGGAACACCACACAACCATGCAGCAATACCGCCCGGCCCTGAGACATATCCTCCCATTCCCAGCACTACATCCGGCTGATAACGCCGGATAATCGCTTTTGCCTGCCGGATTGCCTTAAAAATTCTGATAGGTGCCGCAAGTAACGCTTTTATCCCTTTGCCCCGCAACCCTGAAATCTGAATAAACTCGATCTCTATGCCATGTTTCGGAACTAAATCAGCCTCCATGCGATCAGCTGTTCCCAACCAGCGAATCTCCCAGCCCTGTTCTTTCAAATAATGGGCAACCGCCAGCCCCGGAAACACATGGCCTCCAGTTCCGCCCGCCATTACCATCAACCGCCGGTTTTTGCCACTCATTTAGGGCTCCTTACGAACGCCTGCGCTTTTGCCAGACGCACTTCATAATCAATTCGCAATAATAAAACGATGGCCGTTGACATCACGATCAGACTCGAGCCACCATAACTGACAAGAGGCAATGTCAGCCCTTTCGTCGGTAACATCCCTGAAGCTGCACCCACATTAATGAATGCCTGAAAGCTGAACCAGAGACCAATGGCACAGGCCAGAAAACCTGCAAATCGCTGATCGAGCTGCAACGCGCGGCGGCCAATCATCATTGCGCGGAAAGCGACGAAGAATACCATTGCCAACACCAAAACCACACCTAAATAACCTAATTCTTCCCCTAATATGGAGAAAATAAAGTCAGTGTGTGCTTCCGGCAGATATTCCAGTTTCTGAACTGAATTCCCAAGCCCTTGCCCGAAAAAGTCTCCGCGACCAAATGCCATCAGGGATTGTGTAAGCTGATAGCCACTACCGAAAGGGTCATCCCACGGATTCAGGAAAGAAGTTACCCTGCGCACACGGTATGGCTCCGCAATAATCAAAACGATTACCGCAAAGATCCCACAGCCAATGATGGCAAGAAACTGCCACAGTTTTGCCCCCGCCAAAAATAACAGGGCTAAAGTTGTTACAAACAGTACAACCACGGTTCCCAAATCGGGTTGGGCCAGCAGCAGGACAGCCAGCGCAATCATGACGCCCATCGGCTTACAGAACCCCCAGAAGTTGTTTCTCACCTCTTCGACTTTTCTCACCAGATAACTGGAGAGGTAACAAAAGAGTGACAACTTCGACAATTCCGCCGGCTGAATACGTAAAGGGCCAATGGCTACCCAACGAGATGCACCATTCACCGAGCTACCCACAAACAGCACGACAACCAGCATCATGATCGTCATTAATAACATAACAATGCTGTAACGCTGCCAGAACGCCATCGGAATGCGCAGCGTAATCAGCGACAGGCCAAAGGACAGCCCCAGATAAGTTGCATCGCGATTCGAAAAGATAAATGGATCCTGAGCAAGACGCTGACCGACTGGCATTGAAGCCGATGTCACCATCACAAAACCAATCGCCGCTAACCCAAGTACCATCCAGACCAGGGTACGATCATACATGACGATATCTGTGGGATCTGTCTCCACATTACCCGCCAGCCAATTTTTAAATTTACCGAGGCCCGGAATGATCATTAACCCAACTCCTCCGCCAAACGGGAGAACTCATAACCCCGCTGTTCAAAACCACTAAACTGATCAAAGCTCGCACAAGCTGGTGACAATAACACCATGTCTCCGCTAACCAATTTGGGGGTAATTTCCCTCATGGCCTGTTCCATCGTATCCGTCAGTGTGGAAATTTCAGGACGCAGCTGCGCCAGTTGATTTCCATCACGACCAAAACAATAAAGACGAATGTTATTTCCGGATAAATAAGACCGAAGAGGGGTGAAATCAGCCTCTTTCCCGTCGCCACCGACTAACAGGTAAAGCATGCCCTCCAGCATCAGGCCACTCAATGCTGCCTGAGTGCTGCCGACATTTGTTGCTTTGGAATCGTTGACCCAGCGAATACCGTTTCTCATATGAACTACCTGAAAACGGTGAGCCAGCCCCTGATAAGTACGCAGAGCCAGCAGACTTGCTGCACGGGGGATATTAACCGCATCGGCCAGAGCCAGCGCAGCAAGCCCGTTAGTGTAGTTATGCTGACCTGTCAGACACATCTCGCGTGTAGACAGAACGGGCTGTTGATTGGCAACTAATTGTTGCTGCTCACTGTCAAGCCGGTAATCACCACTTCCGACACCAAAACTGATACAACGGCTGTCTTTACCTGCTACCGGCAGGGTCAAATCATCCTGCTCATTCACTACGCACACTTTGGCCTGATCATAGATGCGCAGCTTGGCTGCGCGATATTGAGCCAGCCCTTCAGGGTAGCGAACCATATGGTCTTCCGTGACATTCAGCACGGTCGCAGCAGCTGCCCGCAAGCTGTAAGTTGTCTCAAGCTGAAAACTGGAAAGTTCCAAGACATATAGCTGACACGGTTGCTTCAGTAACTCCAGAGCCGGGACACCGATATTCCCTCCAACTCCAACCTGCCATCCGGCGGCTTTCGCCATTTCCCCCACCAGAGTGGTTACTGTACTTTTGCCATTTGAGCCCGTAATCGCCACAATCGGCGCTGTTGCTTCACGGCAGAACAGTTCAATATCTCCGACTATTTCAATGCCAGCATCAGCCGCGGCCTGTAGTTCAGGTGTTGCCAGCGCAATACCCGGGCTGGAGACGATTAAGTCAGCTTCCATCAGCCATTGTTTGTTGAAGCTGCCGGTGTGGCATTCAACATTATCAGGCAGCTTGTCACTTCCCGGCGGTACGATACGGGTATCCATCACACGAGGAATCACTCCACGCGCCATGAAAAAGTCAACGCAGGAAAGGCCGGTTAATCCCAGCCCAACAATAACGACTTTTTTACCTTCGTATTTTGTCATGATCCGTTCAGTCATGATTAGCGTACCTTCAATGTTGCCAGACCAATCAGTACCAGCATCAGGGAAATAATCCAGAAACGTACAATAACGCGTGGCTCCGGCCAGCCTTTCAGCTCATAGTGATGGTGAATAGGCGCCATACGGAAAATACGCTGACCGCGTAACTTGAACGAGCCGACCTGCAAAATAACGGACAGTGTTTCCACAACAAACACTCCCCCCATAATGACCAGAAGAAACTCCTGACGCAGTAACACCGCAATCGTTCCCAGTGCTCCGCCCAGAGCCAGTGAACCAACATCGCCCATGAAAACCTGTGCCGGGTAGGTGTTGAACCACAGGAAACCCAGCCCTGCCCCGACAATTGCGGTGCAGACAATCACTAATTCACCGGCATGGCTCAGATAAGGAATATGCAGATAATTGGCAAAATTGACGTTACCTGTTGCCCATGCCACTAATGCAAAACCGGCTGCCACCAGCACGGTCGGCATAATTGCCAGACCATCCAGCCCATCGGTCAGGTTAACGGCATTACTGGTTCCGACAATCACGAAGTAAGTCAGCAAGATATACAGCAGGCCAAGCTGCGGCATCACATCTTTGAAAAACGGCACAACTAATTGTGTTGCCGGTGTGTCTTTACCAATGCTGTACATCGCAAATGCCACACCAAGAGCCAGTACGGACTGCCAGAAATATTTCCAGCGGGCAATCAGCCCTTTAGTGTCTTTACGGACAACCTTCCGGTAATCATCAACGAACCCGACGATGCCGTAACCCAGCAATACAGCCAGTACACACCAGACATAAGGGTTATCCAGACGCGCCCATAACAGGACAGAAATAGTAATCGAAAACAGGATCAGCAACCCACCCATCGTCGGTGTTCCACGCTTGCTGAAATGGGATTCCGGCCCATCGTTACGTACAACCTGACCAATCTGTAACTTTTGCAGATAAGCAATCAGAGTTGGCCCCATCCACAATGCAATAGACAACGCAGTCAGCAAGCCGACAATCGCTCTGAACGTCAAATAGGAAAAGACATTAAATCCTGTATGATACTTAACCAGATACTCAGCCAGCCAAACTAACATTGGAAGTTCTCCTTCAGTGAGTCCACTACCTCTTCCATTTTGGCGCTGCGTGAACCTTTAATTAATACAGAAATCGTTTCGTGTTGCTTCAATACAGGAAGCAGTGCTGCAACTAACTCGGCCTTGCTGGAAAAATGCTGCCCCCGACCACTTGCATCACTAATATGGGCACTTAAAGGCCCGACGCTAAGCAATTGTTCAATGTCTGTCGATGCAACAGCTTCACCAACCTGACGGTGGCACTCAATTGCCTGATCACCCAATTCACCCATATCGCTGACAACCATCACGCGATAGCCGGGCATCTGGGCTAATACCTGTGCGGCGGCAATCATGGAACCGGGATTGGCGTTATAAGTGTCATCCAGAACCACTTTTCCTGTGGCCAGAGGAACCGGGAATAACCGCCCCGGCACGGCTTTCAGCCCTAATAAACCCGTACGGATATCATCAAGGGATGCTCCGACGGAAATCGCCAGCGCACTGGCAGCTAATACATTGGCTATATTGTGTTTTCCGGGCAGCGGCAACGCGATTTCACAATTGCCGATTGGTGTATGCAGGCAGAAACGCGTTTCCAGCGGCTGCTCCTGAATATCTGTCACATAAAAATCGGCGTCTGCCGCAGGTGTAATGGAAAAACGCCATACCGTCTGCTGATCACTGATGCTCTGCTGCCAGTTACGCCAGTCATTGCTATCCAGATTGATAATGGCGGTTCCTGTGGACGAAAGCCCTGCAAAAATTTCACCTTTTGCTTTGGCCACTCCCGCCAGCGAACCAAATCCTTCCAGATGGGCAGAAAACAGGTTATTAACCAGCGCACTTTCAGGCCGAACCATCTCAGTGGTATAAGCAATTTCACCAATATGGTTAGCACCCAGCTCAATAACCGCAAACTGGTGTTCCGGCGTAAGGCGGAACAGGGTTAACGGTACACCGATATCGTTATTAAAGTTGCCTGCGGTATAAAGCGTATTACCGCATTGACGTAAAATCGCAGCGGTCATCTCTTTCACAGAGGTTTTGCCGGAAGAACCCGTCAATGCAACAATTCGTGCATTGCTTTGCCCGCGAACCCAGCCTGCCAGTTTGCCCATCGCCAAACGGGTGTCTTCTACAACCACCTGAGGGCAATCAACTTCAAGAGGTCGCTCGACCAACAAAACAGCGGCGCCTTGCTTCGCTACATCAGCCGCGAAGTTATGGGCATCAAAGTTTTCCCCTTTTAAAGCAATGAACAGATCACCACGTGTGATTTTGCGGCTATCAGTAGTCACCGCCTCAATGCGGATAATGGCCGCCTGCTGCCCGGAAACGTGATGTAACGTTCCTTCGGTCACTTGTGCCAGCTGTTGTAGAGTCAATGGGATCATGCTATCACCCCCAACAGACGCGCAACTGTCAGACGATCTGAATAATCCAGACGGCGGTTCCCTACCAATTGATAGTCTTCATGGCCTTTGCCTGCTACCAGTACAACATCGTCTTCTGCCGCCTGCATAATGGCACTGGTTACAGCTTCAACACGCCCATGAATAACCATCGCACGGCCCGGATCGATGAAGCCTGTCAGAATATCCGCAACAATAGACTGAGGCTCTTCGCTACGTGGGTTGTCATCAGTAACAACTACCCGATCTGCCTCTTGCTCAGCTACACCGCCCATTAATGGGCGTTTGCCTTTATCGCGATCGCCTCCACAACCGAATACACACCAGAGCTGCCCTTTGCAGTGCAGTCTTGCCGCTGCCAGGGCTTTTTCCAGTGCATCCGGTGTGTGAGCATAATCGACGACTACCGTAGGACGGCCTGAGGCTGCAAATACTTCCATTCGCCCACAAACCGGGATCAGACAAGATACAGTTGCCAGCAATTTTTCTAACGGATATTCCAGTGATAATAGCGTTGCAAGAGCTAATAACAGGTTGCTGACATTAAAGGCACCCATCAGAGGACTTTCGAGAGTTCCGCTTCCCCAGCTGGATGTGAAGGTAATAGACGCGCCTTTATCGTGGTAATGAATGTCTGTTGCCGATAACCACTGCCCCTGCCAGTTTTCCGGCAGGCGATTTTCCATCGTAACGGCGACGGTTTCAGATAACACAGCATCAGGTAAGCGGGATAACCATTTCAGACCGATGTCATCATCAGCATTAATAATTTTTTGTTTAACGTTATGTGTGCTGAACAGCAGCCATTTGGCTTCTTCGTAACTTTCCATATCGCCATGATAATCAAGGTGATCACGGCTCAAATTAGTAAAAACAGCAGCCTGATACGGTAACGATGCTACGCGGCTTTGTATTAAGCCATGTGATGAAACTTCCATTGCCGCAAACGTTGCTTTCTGATTGACGAGTTGCTGTAAATCAAGCTGAATGTCAACGGCTGAACCTGTCGTGTTTTCAGTTGGAACAGTCATGCCCAGCAGACCATTTCCCACCGTTCCCATCACGGCACTGGTTTCTCCCAGCCCCTGACTCCACTGTGCCAACAATTGTGTTGTTGTTGTTTTACCGTTGGTTCCTGTGACGCCAACCAGCTTTAATTTGTTACCCGGGTGCTGATAAAATTCACCTGCCAATTTCGACAGTTTATTATTTAAATCATCAAAATAGATAACCGGAACACCATGCATTTCCTGAATGGTGCCGTTATCCGCTTTTCCCTCCGCTTCAGCGATCACCGCAGCGACCCCCTGAGCGATGGCTTGAGGAATGTATTTTCGACCATCTGTCTGATGCCCTTTAACCGCAACAAACAGATCTCCGGCAGCCGCTTTGCGGCTGTCCAATGTCATTTCTCGTAGCGGAAGCTCAGGGGCATTAATCCCCCAGAGAGCCAACAAATCGCGTAAATTACGATCTTCCACTTTTATCCTCTTTTTATTTATTCATCACAGATTAGTTATTAATTAGTTATCAACTACAAACTCTTTTTTATCGTCCGCAGGCAAGGCATCAGGCTCAACGTTCATCGTACGGAGAACACCACTCATGATGGCACCGAAGATAGGCGCTGAAACTGCACCGCCATAATATTTTCCTGCCTGTGGATCATCGATAATCACAACCAGTGCAAAACGTGGATTACTCGCAGGCGCAATACCTGCGGTATAGGAAATATATTTATTTACATATTTACCGTCCGGCCCGACTTTTTTAGCCGTACCGGTTTTAATCGCAATACGATAGCCTTTTATCGCCGCACGTACCCCACCACCACCGGGCAGTGCCACGCTTTCCATCATGTGTACCACAGTGCGCATAATATGCTCAGGAAATACCCGGGTTCCCGGAACAGGTGGGTCAACTTTGGTAATCGATAATGGGCGATAAACACCCAGACTGCCTATCGTTGCATAGGCTCGCGCTAACTGTAACGGTGTTACCATCAGCCCGTAGCCGAAGGAGAAGGTGGCCCTCTCAAGATCTGACCACCTTTGTCTATTTTTTGGAAATACGCCACTCTTTTCTCCGACCAACCCCAAATCGGTCGGTTTTCCCATCCCAAAGCGGTAATACACATCTACCAGCTCTGAGGCAGGCATCGCTAACGCCAGTTTAGAAACACCAACGTTACTCGACTTCTGTAAGATCCCCGTGATGGTTAATTCAGAGCGAGGGGCAACGTCTTTAATTTCATGGCCTCTCGAACCATACATCAACCGGTAGGGTCTGGTATCCAATACGGTATTTTCTTTGACAATCCCATTATTCAGCGCGCTCATCACGACCAGCGGTTTTATCGTGGAGCCGGGTTCAAACATGTCAGTAATAGCCCGGTTACGCATCGCATCTTTGGGAGTGCCAGCCAGATTATTCGGGTTATAGGACGGGCTGTTTGCCATTGCCAGAACTTCACCGGTATTAACGTCTACCAATACGGCAGTACCGGATTCAGCCTTGTTAAGTACGACGGCTTTGGTTAATTCCCGATAGACCAATGTCTGTAGGCGTTCATCAATACTGAGCGCCAAGTCATGGGCAGCCCTACTGTCTACAGATGAAATATCCTCAATAACCCGACCATTACGATCCTTACGGACAGTCCGGCTGCCCGGTTTACCCGTCAGCCAGCTGTCGAAACTCTTTTCCACCCCTTCAATACCATTACCATCAATATTGGTCACACCGATAATGTGTGCCGTCACCTGACCAGCCGGATAATAACGGCGGGACTCCTGACGCAGATAGATACCGGGGAGTTTCAGTTTTCCGACATAATCGCCAATTGAGGTATTAACCTGACGGGCAAGATAGACGAATCGACCTTTGGGATATTCATTAATTTTACTGGTGAGTTGGTCTAGGGGAATAGAAAGTGCATCAGCCAGTGCCTGCCAGCGGGTATCATCCGTAATCCCACCTTTTTCAAAGACTTCTTTCGGATCCGCCCAGACGGCATCTACCGGTACGCTGACAGCCAGCGGACGCCCATTGCGGTCGTTAATCATGCCACGAGAGGTAGGAATGGACTGGACACGCAAAGAGCGGGAATCCCCCTCTTTCACCAAACGGTCAGGGTTGATAATCTGCAAATAAGCCACTCGAATCAAAAGCCCGATTAAAGCAAGCGAAATGCCCCCGCAGAGCAAGACAAAACGCCACTTAACAAAACTGGCTTTATCTTCTTGTTTTTTCAACTTTAAAGAGCGTGCAGCTTTCATCGCCTACCTTTTAGTTGTCAACTGGACTTTATTGAGTGATCACAATATTTTCTTGTGCTGGATCGACATGTTGCATGTGAAATTTTTCAGTCGCTATAGATTCGATCCGACTGTGGTCACCCAATGCATTTTCTTCAAGGAGCAAGTTACGCCATTCAATATCCTGAGCATCAATCTGAATTGCCTGACGTTCTTTCTCCGCAGTCAATAAGCGGGTCTGATGGGTGACCGTCACTACACTGATGGCTGAAACCACAACAGCCACCAGTAAAATCAGTGGGATTTTGGCATTACGGAACAAATCCCTGCCAATAACCCCCACTAATCCATGACGCTCACCTGCCACTATTCACCTGCCTTCTCATCACCCGCCTTTTCAGCAAATCGCAATACCGAACTTCTTGCTCTCGGATTGGTTGCCACTTCATCCTCTGAGGGTTTTAACCTGCCAATTGATTTCAGACTACGTCCTCCCAATGCCCTCAATTGTACTTCGGTAAGCGGCAGACCTGCCGGCACCTTAGGCCCCTGACTATGTTGCTGGATAAAGCGTTTCACTATGCGATCTTCCAACGAGTGGAAACTGATGACTGATAATCGCCCTTGTGGTGCTAAAACTTGCAATGCACCGTCCAATGCACGTTCTATTTCTTCCAGTTCACTGTTAATGTAGATTCTGATAGCCTGAAAACTGCGTGTCGCAGGATGCTTATGCTTCTCCTTAATTGGACTTGCCTTCGCAATTAACTCTGCCAATTCTCTGGTTCGCGTAATCGGTTCTTCCTGATTGCGAGCAACAATGGCTCTTGCAATACGTTTGGCAAAACGCTCTTCACCAAACGTTTTCAGTACCCACGCGATATCATCTGCTTCAGCCTTCATCAGCCACTCTGAGGCTGATTGCCCTCGGGTTGTATCCATCCGCATATCCAGTGGCCCGTCACGCATAAATGAGAAACCACGTTCAGGATCATCCAGCTGCGGTGAAGACACCCCTAAATCCAACAGTACACCATCAATCTTTCCAGCCAGACCTGCATCTTTTACATAGGTCGCCAAATCTGAAAATGGCCCATGTGTAATGGAAAAACGCGGGTCAGTAATCGCCTTTGATGCTTCAATGGCCTGCGGATCGCGATCAATTGCCATCAAACGACCATTCGGCCCTAATTTTGATAAAATCAGGCGAGAGTGCCCCCCTCGCCCGAATGTTCCATCAATATAAATTCCATCTTCCCGGATATTCAGTCCATTGACAGCTTCATCCAGTAATACACTGGTATGCTTGAAATGACTATTTGCCATGTTTATAGTGATAAATCCTGTAGCCTTGCTGATAAAGGTTCTTGTGTAGATTGTTCAGCAGCGATGTCACTTTGTACTTGCTGATACCAGACCTGCTCATCCCACAATTCAAATTTATTAAATTGCCCAACCAGCATGACCTCTTTTGTTAGCCCTGCATGCTGACGCAGTGTATGGGCTAACAAAAGACGTCCTGCACTGTCCATTTGGCATTCACTAGCGTGTCCTAATAACAAACGTTGAACACGACGTTCGGCTGGGTTCATGCTGGATAAGCGAGATAATTTTTCTTCGATGATTTCCCATTCGGGTAATGTATAAAGCAACAGACACGGCTGGTGAAGATCAATAGTACAAACCATTTGACCTTTTGATTCCGTATTCAGCGTTTCCCTATATCGGGCGGGTACAGTAAGTCGCCCTTTAGTATCGAGATTAACCAGCGTTGCTCCACGAAACATACTCAGGTTACCCCTTGATGGCCGAAATCTCCACATTATCCCACAAATCACCACAATTAAGAGTTTACGGATGGTATGAAAACCTTGTCAAGCCAGAGCCAGTGTGCTTTAGCTAGATTTACAGAAAGATTTAAGAGAGAAAAAGAAGGATTTTTTAGATTTGGCAATATTATTATCAGCTAACACCATGATAAGACTGAATTATTTATGAATGAGTTCAAGACTAACCTGAAAAAAATTTTTTAGGACAAATAATTATCACTTAAATTAATTTATGCAATCCATATCTCATTATTGCACAATTGTTAATCAATCGTAATCTATCAATAATAAAAATATACTCAGATCAAAATAGTATAAAAAGTAATAATAAGCAGAAATAAAGTAGAACAAAAAAACCTGCAATCATTTGAATATAAAGTATATAAC
>NZ_CAWQMW010000170.1:0-23283 GCF_963895965.1 Xenorhabdus sp. PB30.3
GTTTCTAACCTTAGAAAGCTTCTTTAAAATTCAAAAATATGCCAAATAATGGCGATTTGTTTATAAAAAATTATATTATTGGATTTTATATATTAATTTAATTTAAATTCAATATGTTATGAATATAAAAATAACAAACTTAACGTTTTAAGGCCTGTTCATTATTCCTCATATGAGAAGAACGGAGTGCTGTTTTGCTCAATGACGAGGAAAAGCAGTTGCAAGAAGCAAGGTAATAACAAAATAGAGAAACGTGGTTTGCATCATGGAAGAGTATACCTTGCCTCAGTAAAGGTTCTGTTTTTTACAAGACGTTAATAAAAAAGGTTATTTCATCAAAAAAACAAGGCGCATGTCGGAAAACAAAACGGCGAATCAGGTGTAACAATAGGCATACCATGAACGATGGTAAATCCGTCAGGGTATTTCCTATGTCGTGCACAATGACGAAGGAAAACTGAGTCATTTTTAAGCTCCAGGGCAATTATCCTTGATAACGCCATAACTTACTGATTTAAAGATGAAAGGATAAGATATGGAAGAAGATGCAAACCTATTAGTCGGGCAAAGAATTCAACAGAAAAGGAAAGAGTTAGGGATCACGGCAACTGCCTTAGCGAAACAAATTGGTATCAGCCAGCAACAGCTTTCGCGTTATGAAAGAGGAACCAATCGAATCAATATTACTCATCTGGTTGCCATCTGTCTGGAATTGGAAACTCATATTTCCTGGTTCTTTGAAGACTGTTTTGAAGAAGAAAGCAAGGAAGGCATTGTTAATAAACTTGATACTCAATATATTCCCATTGCTGAAACAATTATAGGAAAAAATGGTTGTTAAATGGGGAATAACCCGCCGTCAGAAGCCTGCCAGCCCGCTCTAAACTGAAAAATATGTGGGCTTCTGACCCTACTGGGTACTTATTCCCTTTCTTAATCCTCACCTTCTTTTTTTATGTGCACAAGCTATGTGCCAAACCGATGCAATGTTACGAGCCAATACATGCAGATTATCGGTACTGTCAGCTAAAGCATCAGCGAGAGTGCAAACTTCGGGGATAATAGAAAATACAGCGGTCAGCCCATGTTGATGGACAACATCATAATCTTTACTCATTCCCCCCACTAATGCGATAACAGGTATACCGAATTTGTTGGCTATGCGTGCAACACCAATAGGTGTTTTTCCATATATAGTCTGGCTGTCCATATGCCCTTCGCCAGTAATAACCAAGTCTGCGCCCTGAATTGCGTTTTCCAGCTTCAGAGTATCAAGCACAATTTCAACACCCGACTGTAATTTTGCGTTCAAACAGCCAAGTAAAGAGGCTCCCATACCTCCGGCAGCACCAGCTCCGGCCGCATCAAGCACATCAATTCCTGTTACTGTTTTAATTTTCATCCCGTAATGGAGCAAAGCTGAATCCAGTATATTAATCATTTCTGGTGTTGCTCCTTTTTGTGGGCCAAATACCGCAGATGCGCCTGATTCACCACATAGAGGGTTAGTGACATCACAGGCGACTGTAATTTCTAACTGACTGAGACGAGGATCAAGGTTTGTGAGATTAATACTCTCCAAGCGTGTTAGCGCAACTCCGCCAAAGGGTAAAGGACGGTTATCGCCATCCGTTAAATTTGCCCCAAGTGCCTGCATCATTCCTGCACCACCGTCATTAGTTGCGCTACCACCAATACCTAAAATCAGCTTTTCGATACCATGCTCAAGGGCCGCCAGAATTAGCTCCCCCGTACCATAACTTGTTGTTATAAGAGGATTACGCTGTGCCAGTGGCACCAGATGCAGGCCTGAAGCGGCAGCCATTTCAATCACTGCGGTTTTGCCATCACCCAGTAATCCCCAAAAAGCCTCAACAGATTGCCCCAGAGGATCAGTGACTGTACATGTGAATCTTTTTCCTCCTGTCGCAGCCACCATTGATTCTACCGTGCCTTCTCCACCATCAGCCATTGGCAACTTGATGTAATCGGCCTGAGGAATAATTTCCCTAAACCCCCGCTCTATCACTTCCGCTACCTGCATTGCACTTAAACTTTCCTTAAATGAATCAGGAGCAATGACAATTTTCATAATAATTTATCTCTCCTTCAATTTATCTAACCCGCAAAACCAAAGACGCCGAAGATTAAGGTTGAGATAAAGGCGATAGTTAAGCCCACCAGCGTTTCATATGGCAATAACTTCAGGCGTTCGTGTAACTGCATATATACACTGCCTCCTGTCGCATGGAAAAAACTGCCGTGTGGCAGCTGATCCAGTACAATAGCCCCTGCATGTAACATCGCAGCTCCTGCTAATGCACTGATGCCTAAATCGAGTAGCGTAGGTGCAAAGACCGCCGAAGCAACGGCTGTACCCGCTGTCGTGGATGCCGTTGTCATGGACATTAAAGCCCCTGAAACCGGAGCCAGTAAATAGGCTGGCAGACCTGATGCTGTTATCCCGTGGATCAATATTTCTTTCAGTTCAGAATTAGCGATGATGCCTGCCAGTGTCCCCGTCCCTAATAGCATGATAGCTATAGGCGACATGCGGCTCAGCCCTGAGAGAATAAAGCGATTTGATTGACGCCAGTGCCCCATAATAATAGCACCAGCCAATCCTCCTACGGGTAATGCTATTAAAGGGTCTATAGTGATATCAGCAACTGGACGCAAAGCCAGCAAAAAGATGGCAATGGCAGGAGCCGAAATTGCAGCCATAAAAGAGGGAAGAGATTCTTGTGCGGTCATTGTCAGCTCTTCGCTTCTGACCTTATATCCCCGCGTTATCACTCTTCCTGAAAGATAGTAAGCCATTACTAACCCGAATAGCCCGGGGAGAATACCTGCGACCATCAACGATGTTAAAGGTACATGAAAAGCTTCTGATGCAGCAATCGTATTTGGATTGGGAGACATGACGTTTCCGGCTTTACCTCCGCCAATCATGGCAAGTAAGATAGACATCTTTGATAAATCAGCCCGATGGGCGATTGCCAAAGCAATCGGTGCAACGGTAATGATTGCAACATCAATAAATACACCAACGGCTGTCAACAACATTGTTGCGATTGCTAAAGCCAATAAGACCCGTTTGCCGCCAGCCTTACGTACAATAGTTTCAGCTATGGTACTGGCTGCACCAGATTCAATCAGCACACCAGCCAGAACACCCGCTGCCAATATACGTAAAACAGCATTGGTCATCCCTTGTGCCCCTGTGACCATCAAATTGACGGTCTGTATCAGATCTGCACCCCCGATCAAACCGCCAACCAGCGCACCGGCCATCATGCCATAAACAGGAGAAACTTTTCTTAATATCAGAACGATAGAAACAAACAATGCAGCAATAGCACCAATAGCAGAAACAGTCGTCATCTTGTCATTATCCTCAATGACTTCATTATTAGCTGAAGCCGAAAGATTACTGTGCGCATAACTCATTTATATAAATAACGCGCATAAAAAAAGCGATAACTAAATTATCGCCTTTTAATCTGCTATTGCATGCGTTCAGCATAAATATATATCGTTCATGCTCAGCTAGCTGTGTGTAAATTACGCTTCAATCGCCATTCGTAACTTTTTCATGGCGTTTTTTTCCAGCTGACGAACCCGTTCAGCGGATACACCGTATTTATCTGCCAGTTCCTGCAAAGTCGATTTGTTGTCATCATCCAGCCAACGGGAACGGATAATATCCTGACTACGTTCATCCAGTTTTTCCATTGCTACAGTAAGTTTATCCGCAGCATGGTTTTCCCAATTGTCTTCTTCAATGCCATCTGCAAAATCAGACGCTTTATCCTGCAAATACAGTACCGGAGCTGGCGGGCTGTCACTGTCGTCATCAGATGGCATATCAAATGCCATATCCTGCGCCGACATACGAGACTCCATCTCCAGAACATCTTTGCTGGTCACTCCTAATTCTTTGGCAACCAAATCAACTTCATCCTGACTGAACCAGCCTAAACGCTGTTTAGCCTTGCGCAAATTGAAGAATAACTTACGCTGCGCTTTTGTCGTTGCAACTTTCACAATACGCCAGTTACGCAGTACGTATTCATGGATTTCTGCCTTAATCCAGTGAACAGCAAAAGACACCAGGCGTACGCCCACTTCCGGATTAAATCGACGAACCGCTTTCATCAGGCCGATATTGCCTTCCTGAATTAGATCCGCCTGCGGCAAACCATAACCAGCATAACTGCGAGCAACATGAACAACGAAGCGCAGGTGAGACAGAATCAGCTGTTTTGCTGCATCCAGATCTCCCTGGTAATGCAGCCTTTCTGCCAGTTCCTTCTCTTCTTCTGCAGAGAGCATAGGATAAGCATTGGAAGCACGGATGTACCCTTCCAAACTACCTTGCGGAACTAATGCCAAAGTTTGCATTTCTTTTGTCATTCAAATTCTCTCAAACTAAATTAGTGGTCTTTTAAACTTTCCTGAATAAACCTATTAGATTTTTTCAGGCCAAAGATGAGTCTATTTTACCATCGTGAGGATCACATTCAAATTATCTGCATTGTATGCCCACACAGACAAAGTATACAAAACAATAACAGTTTCTTCGACTATGATTAAGCCCAAAAGTTCACCATAAGTCCAACAAAAGTGTTCTATTCAGGCCTGAAACGACGCAAATGCTGGACAGTCGCAAACCATGCTGCAATCCAACCAATCATACCTGAAATCAGTACCAGTAATAGTGATTCATCCCAACCCAGGCCGTATAACTTAAAAGTAGTGCCGAAAACGCTGGCAACTTCAGTGACAACGCTGGAAAGTTTCCAGACTAGCAGGTACGAAAGAAGCAGCGAAAGGATCGCTCCCAGAATTCCCAGTAATGCCCCTCCATTGAGAAAAGGCCGAAGGATAAACCCATCCGTTGCCCCTATCAGTTTCATGACATTAATCGTTTCACGACGGCTGAAAATACTTAAACGCACACTGTTACCAATCACCAGAAGCAGAGCAACGACCATCAGTCCCCCTATTACCGCAGCAATCCGGCCAATAAGGTCAGCCAGTGCCGTCAGCCGGGCAAACCAGCCATCATCCATTCTGACTTCTTCGATACCTTTTAGCTGTGCAACACGGTCACGTAATGTCGTCAGTGCCTGTGAATTCTGAAAATCCAGTTTAGGGGAGACAATCGCTACCGCTGGCAACGGATTTTCCTCCAGCATATCTAAGGCACTGGCAAACCCTGACCAGGCGCGAAATTCAGTCACGGCCTCCTCACGGGACAGATAGTTCACTGACTTCACGCCATCCATTGCTTTTAGCTCTTCAATCAGCTGGTTAGAGCTGATGTCATTCAGTGATTTATCCAGATACACCGTGAGTTGTGGTACGGGATACCATTGTTCCACAGCCTGATTAACGTTTTTCCAGACGATGTAAAATACACTCGGTAATGTCAGAGAGATAGCTATCACCATGATGGTGAGCAAAGTTGCCAGTGGCTGGAATAACATATCAGACAGAGTGCTTTTCCATGCATAACGTGACTGTACGCGCCATCCCCCTTTCAGCGATTTGGAGCGGGATTTGGGAGAAATCGTTTTCTTCGTTGAATGACGGGCAGGCTTAGCCATGATGCTCTCCTTGCATACGTCCCTGATTCAGGGTCAGAATACGATAATTCCTGCGCTCAATAAGAGCGGTGTCATGCGTCGCCATAAGAACCGTCGTACCGACCCGGTTGAATTGTTCAAACAAGCGCATAATACCCTCAGATAGTTCACCATCCAGATTCCCCGTCGGCTCATCCGCAAGCAGGACGGTGGGTTTATTCACAACAGCGCGGGCAATACCAACACGCTGTTGTTCCCCACCGGAGAGCTGAATCGGGAAATTTTTCGCTTTGTCCAGTAGGCCAACCTTATCCAGCGCCGCTGATACCCGCCGACGAATATCTTCAGTACTGGCGCCTGAGATAATCAATGGCATTGCGACATTATCGTACACAGTGCGATCCAACAGTAGATGATGATCCTGAAAAATCATACCGATCTGACGGCGTAAGAATGGGATCTCACGGGTTTTCAATCGGCTGACATCATGCCCGCCAAACCAGATATAACCGGCACTCGGGCGCTCTATGCCACAAATAAGTTTCAGAAGCGTACTTTTACCCGCTCCTGAATGACCGGTTAAAAATGCCATTTCTCCCGGACGAAGGTGGAAATCCACCCCTTGTAGTGCCTGCCGTCCTCCCAGATAGGCTTTACTGACCTGTTCAAAGCGAATCATTGATAGTTAATCCTCCCGGGTAAAAAGAGCCTCTATAAAATCGTCAGCCTTAAATGGACGGAGATCCTCAATACCTTCCCCCACACCAATATAGCGGATCGGAATTTCGAATTGGTCCGCAATAGCGAAGATCACGCCACCTTTTGCAGTTCCATCCAACTTGGTCAGTGAAATACCGGTCAAACCAACTGCTTCATGGAATAGTTTAGCCTGACTGACTGCATTTTGACCTGTGCTGGCATCCAAAGTCAGCATAATTTCATGCGGAGCTTCTTCATCCAGCTTTTTCATTACTCGCACGATTTTTTTCAGCTCTTCCATCAAATGCGCTTTATTCTGTAAACGTCCTGCGGTATCTGCAATCAGGACATCAACACCTTTTGCTTTAGCTGACTGAATAGCATCAAAAATGACGGAAGCCGGATCGGCACCGGTATGCTGTGCAACTACCGGGATTTTGTTACGCTCACCCCAAACCTGCAATTGTTCCACCGCAGCTGCGCGGAAAGTGTCACCCGCAGCCAGCATGACGGTTTTACCCTGTGACTGGTATTGGCGAGCCAATTTACCAATTGTCGTCGTTTTACCAACACCATTCACACCAACCATCAAAATGACATAAGGTGATTTACCCTCAACCTCCAGTGGCTTATCAACCTTAGCCAGAATACCTGACATTTCTTCTTTTAGTTTTATGTATAACGCTTCCGCATCTTTCAATTCTTTACGGCTGGCGTGAGTTGTCAAATTGTTAATGATCTTGCGAGTTGTTTCGACACCAACATCAGCAATCAGTAACTGTTCTTCCAGTTCTTCAAATAGATCATCATCAATTTTCTTACCACGGAATAATCCTAAAAATCCGGCACCCAAATTCTGGCGGGTTTTTACCAGACTTTTTTTCAGACGAGCAAAAAAACCTTCTTTAGTCGGACGTTCCTGCTCTTTAGGTAAGGAGGCCTGTTCTTCAGCCTGACGCGCCGCTTCTTCAGCTAAACGCTGTTGCTCCGCTTCTGCCGCCGCCTGACGCGCTGCTTCTTCCGCTAAACGCTGCTGTTCCGCTTCTGCTGCCGCCTGACGCGCTGCTTCTTCCGCTAAACGCTGCTGTTCTGCTTCTGCCGCCGCCTGACGCGCCGCTTCTTCAGACAAACGCTGTTGTTCCGCTTCTGCCGCCGCCTGATGAGCTGCTTCTTCCGCTAAACGCTGCTGTTCCGCTTCTGCCGCCGCCTGACGCGCCGCTTCTTCCGCTAAACGCTGTTGTTCCGCTTCTGCCGCCGCCTGACGCGCCGCTTCTTCCGCTAAACGCTGTTGCTCCGCTTCTGCCGCCGCCTGACGCGCCGCTTCTTCCGCTAAACGCTGTTGTTCCGCTTCTGCTGCCGCCTGACGGGCTGCTTCTTCGGCTAAGCGTTGCTGTTCCGCTTCTGCTGCTGCCTGACGCGCCGCTTCTTCAGCCAAACGCTGTTGTTCCGCTTCTGCTGCTACCTGACGTGCCGCTTCTTCCGCTAAACGTTGTTGTTCCGCTTCTGCCGCTGCCAGCTTTTCTTGTTCAATTTGTTCTTCTTGTTGCTTCTTTTCCTGACGACCAAGTCCGAACCAAGAGAAGAAACCTCTTTTTTTTTCTTTTGCCATCGGCCACTACACTCCTCGCGGTTAATTATGGCGTTATAACAACCTACACCAGAAACTGACTGGAATTACCTTTATTTCAGGCCATCAGTTCTTATCGGGATAAGTCAAGAACTCAGACCAATAGACGCTATACTCTTCATATTTCAAGTTGCCTCTTTGTTGTCTGTGACATAAATTGAAATCTGTTAGGTCTCTATTTTAACAATTACGCCTACAGAGATAGGTTCTAATGGTGATAAAATCCAGTCTAACATTTTCATCTCACCACAACACATATTCTATTGAGGATTTCGTGGTAAATTAATCAATGGGTTTCCTGATCCTCGTATTTTTATTCACCATCAAGGCCTGATAAGCAGTAGATAATATTACGGCGATGACAAATAATTAATTTATGTAACTATGACTAAAAAACCACAGCGCTCGTCTTTAGGGCAAATTCGTATTATTGGCGGAAAATGGCGCGGAAGAAAATTACCGGTTCCTGATAGTGAGGGGCTGCGTCCGACAACCGATCGTGTCCGAGAAACTCTGTTCAACTGGTTAATGCCCGTCATTCAGGGGGCTGATTGTCTGGATTGTTTTTCCGGCAGCGGAGCACTCGGATTTGAAGCGTTATCACGTTATGCAAACAGTGCCACTTTGATTGAGTACGATCGTAATGTAGCAAAACAGCTATCGAATAATTTAGCGCTACTGAAGGCAGACAACGTAAAAGTGATACAAAACAATACGCTACAACATCTGAATCAGGCCGGAACGCCCTTTGATATCATTTTCCTTGACCCACCATTTCGAAAAGGAATGCTGGAAGAGACCATCAACTTGCTGGAAACTAACGGATGGCTGGCTAAGGAAAGCTGGATTTATGTCGAAGCAGAATCTGAATCTGCCGCGACAGCAGTCCCTGCAAACTGGCACTTACACCGGGAAAAGATTGCCGGTCAGGTTGCATACAGGTTATATATTCGCCGCCAGTAAATGACGGTCTGGCTATTTAAATACAATTCTGGAGTCAATGATGTTTATCCAATTGGGAAGAGCAATTATGGTTTGTGTCTGGGGGATTATGATCCTAAATCTGGTTCAACCCTTCCCTAAGCCATTAAAGTATTTTATGGATATCGCTATGGTTTTTACCGTAGTCATGCATGCTTTCCAACTTTTGTTGTTAAAACACTCTCAGCCGAAAGACCAAAAACTTTCTGGCTGGTTGCAAACTAAGATCTTCTTTTTCGGGGTATTTGAGTTATTGTCATGGCAGAAGAAAACCCGGCTGGAAAAAAAATAATACCTTCATATTCCCGATAAATAGCAAGTAGTACTGAACAGCAACTCCCCAGCCATATAAGCAACAATGTGACTGGGGCAGAAACCGCAAAAAGTGGCCTTCCCGTTTATACGCCAAACTTACGCCACACGATTACTCATTGACGTACATTCCTTTTGATAATAAAACGTTACCTTCTCGTTAATATAAAATTAAAGTTGGTACTCTCGCTTTATCCCCATCATAAACAGCAATTCCTGATAAAACAGGCGCTGAACATTTAAGGAAAGGAAAAATATGAGTTGGCCATTTCTTGCTGTGTTCTTCTCTGGATGGTTATATATTGATGCCGCCTATCGTGGTATCAAATGGCAGCAATGGGTGTTCTATCCGGTCACGATGCTGCTTCTGCTATTATGGGCATTTCAGGCTCCAAACCTTGAAGCTTCAGGTTATCTGATTATTGCAGGCCTTATCACCGCCCTGCTTTCTGACTCACTCCGAATGCTCCCCAGTAAGTATTTACTATTCTCATTCGTCGCGCTATTTCTGAGTTATTTGCTCTATACCATCAGCTTCGCCCTGCATATGAGTTTCCATTTATTCTTTCCACTGCCATTAATTCTATTGGTAGTAGGTATTGTGGTGATGCTGGTTATCTGGAGCCGTCTGGATCAATTACGCTGGCGGGTGCTGGATACCTGGGTTATGGTTCTCATCATGGTTTGGGTTGCCGGAGAACAATATTTTGCACTCGGTAATGAAAGCCGCCTCTCAGCTATGGTCGGAGCAATTCTGTTACTTCTTGCGCACAGCATCAGCATGATTAGCCAATACCGTTTTCCTTTTAAACTATCAAAAGCAATCGTAGCCTCCTGCCGTTTTATCGGGCATTTTTTGATTATCCGTTCACTGATTATTTAAATCATTGCTTTATTCTCATCCTAAGTGAGGGGTTGATATCAACCCCTCACTTCAATGCCCAGATATTCTTGCCATTTCTTCCAATTACAATGCTGTCAGCTACTTTGCAAACCCCGTCGGTAATAGCACAATTCATCAAAATAATTGCTTTTTTCATTTGACTCTGGAGTGAACTCCAAAGTGTAGAGTTAATGGTAATCAACCTGAATAAACATCATTGAGAGGCCATTATGTTCTCTATTTCCAAAAAACATAAACAATCGCAGCGTGGCTCTATCTCGTTCCCAAAAAGGGCCTTGCAGGGTTCTTCCAGCATAAGAAATGAAAGTAAGCAATCACGTACACGTGATACAAAACCTCAACATTCCCATGATCATGCCCACTCCCATAATAAAAGCCATTCGCATGATCATCATGGCGGAAATTGCTCGCATACTCACGCACGCCCTGTACAGGATACAGTCCCCGCTGAACTGACCGCCAGACAGCGTTTTAACTGGATGATTCAGGGTATGGATTGCCCAAGTTGTGCAGGCAAAATCGAAAATGCAGTGAAAAGACTGGATAAAGTTAAACAGGTCAAGGTGTTATTCGCAACCGAAAAGCTGGTTGTAGATGCAGATTCAGATATTCGGGCTGATGTCGTCAAGGCGGTAAAGCAAGCGGGTTTTGAAATCAAAGAAACCGATTCAACATCTAAACTGCCACCAGCAACCAGCCTCTGGAAAACATTCTCTCCGATCCTCCTTCTTGCGGTATTGATGACCGCTAGTGGGGTCATCGCTAAAATGAGTGCTCCTGCCGGAAAAATTGCCTTCATCATAACGGTTCTGATTGGGTTATATCCTATCGCGGTCAAAGCCATCAGGTTGTTCCGTTCCGGCTCTTTCTTTGCCATTGAAACATTAATGACTGTAGCGGCTATCGGTGCATTGTTCATCAACGCTACTTCAGAAGCCGCAATGGTGATTTTACTGTTCAAGTTAGGCGAAATCTTAGAAGGTTATGCCGCAGGTCGTACTCGAAGAGGTGTCAGCGCTCTGATGGCTCTGGTTCCCGAACAGGCACTACTTGTAAAAGATGGCATCAAGAAAAAGATTTCTGCCGCTGACCTGCGTCCGGGAGACATTATTGAAATCGCTCCGGGTGCTCGTTTGCCTACAGATGCCGAACTTCTTAATCCGTTTGCCAGTTTCGATGAAAGTGCTCTGACGGGAGAATCTGTCCCTGTTGAACGCCAGCAAGGGGAAAAAGTCGCAGCCGGTTGCCTTTCGATTGATAGATCAGTTCAAATGCAGGTTGTTTCTGAACCGGGACACAACGCCATTGACCGTATCCTACAGTTAATTGAAGAAGCTGAAGAACGCCGTGCTCCGATTGAGCGCTTTATCGATAAATTCAGCCGTATCTATATGCCGCTGATTATCCTGCTCTCAGCACTTGTTATCGTGATACCTCCCCTGTTTTTCGCCGAACCGTGGGATATGTGGATCTATCGTGGCCTGACCCTGCTATTGATTGGCTGCCCTTGTGCTCTGGTTATTTCAACGCCTGCTGCGATTACTTCCGCACTCGCCGCTGCCACTCGCCGTGGTGCACTCATCAAAGGTGGAGCAGCCTTAGAGCAACTCGGCAGCATCACCACGATTGCACTGGATAAAACCGGTACACTGACTGAAGGAAAGCCTCAGGTTACGAATGTTGAACCCGTGGAAAATATCAGTGTGGAAATGTTGCTGGCATTAGCAGGTTCGGTAGAAAGTGGATCTCATCATCCACTGGCAAAAGCCATTCTTAATGAAGCAGAAAATAAAGGTATAACGGTTGTCGAAGCCGAGAACCGTAAAGCTCTTGCCGGTATTGGGATTGAAGGTCAGTTATCAGGGCAGAAGATACTGGTTTCTGCTCCCGGGCGGCTTTCTGAAAATGTTTTATCACCACAATGGAAACAACGGGTTATTGAACTGGAAGACAGCGGTAAAACAACCGTTGCCATTGTTCAGGATGGGCAGTTTATTGGCCTGATTGCCATGCAGGATACTTTGCGTCAGGATGCCATTGAAGCTATCCAGTCCCTGAAGCGTCAAGGCGTCAATGCAGTGATGCTAACGGGCGATAACCCCCGGGCAGCGGCAGCTATTGCAGGCCAGCTGGATATTGATTATCGGGCAGGATTGCTACCGGAAGACAAAGTCTCTGCGGTTATGCAGCTTAATGAAAAACACAAAACGATGATGGTCGGTGATGGCATTAACGATGCACCGGCGATGAAAGCATCAAGTATTGGGGTTGCGATGGGAAGTGGTACGGATGTTGCGCTGGAAACAGCTGATGCCGCACTAACTCATAACCGGCTGACTGGTCTGGCGGAAATTATTACTCTATCACGGGCAACACACTACAATATTCGTCAGAATATCACTATCGCATTAGGCTTGAAGGCTATCTTCCTTATCACCAGCTTATTGGGGATTACAGGATTGTGGATGGCAGTGTTAGCGGATTCAGGTGCTACAGCACTGGTGACAGCGAATGCTATCCGTCTGCTGCGCATCAAAAACAAGGGACAATAAATAACCTCTCTGCATGAATACGCCCTCACTCAAATATGAGTGGGGGATATATAATTAACTCAGAAATACTTTGAAAGTTCATGAAATAGTTTATAAGAAACTTTCTAATTATTTTTATTCTTCCCTCTTATCATTTCATTTTTAATCTACCTGGATTCACAACTTGTTTATTAAAAATCACACTTCTTTTTTCGTCACAAAAATAAAGACAGCGAACCAATCAGGTATATTTCACGCCCATTCATCCATACCCGCCCGGTGGTTGTGGCCAAACCACCGGACTATTAATGATTGAACAATACTCTCCAGATTACTGGCAAATATTTTGTGTATGTATCAAGATTTATTATAAAAAAACGCCGGAATACAGATTATTCCTTTAATACTCTCATTTGATTGCAACTTAATGTAATCAAAAAATTATCAGCATCCTTTTCTAAAAGACATCCTTTACCCAAAGAGTATTATAATAGCCATGTAGGCTTTCAGGCTGTTATTGATAAAATGTTTAACAGACCAATAATAGATAAAACAAATTGAAAAGGTGCTAAGGCGCACCTTTTCAAAATAAGACTACAGTTACTCAAGATTGCTATTAAGACAAAAGGAAATATGGCACTTAGTGAGGTGATAAGATTTCCAAGTCCCACATTGATAAGCTTAGCACGGGTTTATATTTCTACCAGTTTATTAAGCAATCTTTTAATTTTTTTTGATTAGATACCGATAAGGCGTTTCCGCTGTCTCATGAGCAAGCAGAGTATGTTCCATAAAACGACAAAAGCCGGGAATATCACGAGTCGTCGCCGGATCATCCGCAACGATCAATAAAGTCTGTCCGACATCCATGTGACGGACCGTTTTACGCACCATCATGACCGGCTCCGGGCAGCGTAATCCCTGTGTATCAAGTATTTTATCAGGGTTGGCAAAAACATCAGACATAACAATCTCTGTAGGTTCAAACAATCTATAGCGGTGGATTATATTACATATTCACCTCAATCACCGCATTTTGAAACCCATTGAGTATATTACTCAACCCGCGTATGATGCTTCTCTCCTGATAATTCAGGGAAATTTGTTTCTGGGTTCCCTCACCCCATCCAGCAAAAAGGTACAATATGTTTCAACTTACTCAGCAGCAGAAAGCTTCGGCTTTAATCTGGCTTTCGCTGTTTCATATTCTGATCATTACTTCCAGTAACTATCTGGTGCAACTGCCCATTTCTATTTTTGGTTTTCACACCACCTGGGGAGCATTCACCTTTCCCTTTATCTTTCTGGCAACAGATTTGACCGTACGTATTTACGGTGCGCCATTAGCACGCCGGATAATTATGACGGTCATGCTTCCGGCTCTGATTATCTCTTACTTCATCTCTGCGCTATTTTTTCAGGGATCGTGGCAGGGTTTTGCGGCTTTAGGAACGTTTAATCTGTTTGTTGCCCGCATTGCAGCAGCAAGTTTTATGGCTTATGTTCTCGGTCAGATATTAGATGTCGGCGTGTTCAACCGCCTGCGTCAGAACCAGCATTGGTGGATGGCACCGGCAGCGGCCATGTTTTTCGGTAATATGCTTGATACTCTTGCCTTTTTCTTTATCGCTTTTTATCGCAGCAGCGATGCCTTTATGGCAACCCACTGGGTAGAAATCGCGTTAGTGGATTATGCATTTAAGCTGTTTATTTGTATGCTTTTCTTCCTGCCAGCTTATGGCATTTTACTGAACCTTATCCTGAAATTCTTTTTCTCTCACTCATCAGATAAGGCACTGGCACAAACCCGCTAAAACGACATTGCGCCCTGAGCTAATCAGGGTGCAGATCGCCTTTCAGCTTTTCCTCACAAATCGCGCATTTCCTGCTTTTACAGATAACCTACGGGTATGTTTTGTCGTATAGTGTTGACGGACAGGCAAACACACACTTTTATTCGAAACGACTGATAACCTGTCACATACCGATGCTATTAACAGGTTATGTTGAGTTTCCAGTGAAGAAGGAATATTTCTTATGCTGAAAGTTATCCAGTCTCCATCCAAATATATCCAAGGGCCGGATGCGATATCCTGCATTGGCTACTATACGAAAATACTTGCTGACCATGTTTTTGTTATTGCTGATAATTTTGTATTCAATCTTATCGGGGATACAGTCAGTAAGAGCCTGAAACAAAATGAAGTCACCAGCCATTTTGAAGTCTTCAACGGCGAGTGCAGCCGTAAAGAAATAGAACGCCTGTCAGCCATCCTACTCACTAATCAATGTCAGGCCGTAATTGGAATTGGTGGAGGAAAAACGCTTGATACCGCAAAAGCTGTAGCACACGAATCAAAATTACCCATTCTTGTCTCTCCGACTCTGGCCTCGACTGATGCACCAACCAGTGCGCTTTCCGTTCTGTATACAGAATTGGGGGAATTTGATAGCTATCTGTTCTACCCTAAAAATCCCGATATTGTGTTAGTGGACACGAAAATTATTGCAAAATCACCTGTCCGGCTGTTTGTTGCTGGTATGGGAGATGCACTGGCTACCTACTTTGAGGCGAGGGCCAGCAGTACAGCTCATAATCCGACTATGGCAGGAGGAACAACTTCTCTGGCCGGGCTGGCACTGGCTAAATTGTGTTACGACACATTATTGTCAGAAGGCTATAAAGCAAAACTGGCGGTAGAAGCCGGAGTGACAACGCCTGCGGTTGAAAATATTGTTGAAGCAAATACCTATCTCAGCGGAATTGGTTTTGAAAGCGCGGGGCTTGCCGCTGCACACGCCATCCATAATGGGTTTACCATACTGGAAGAGTGTCACCACCTGTATCATGGTGAAAAAGTCGCATTTGGTACGCTGACACAACTCATATTAGAAAATAGCCCCAGTGAAGAACTAGAAACCGTACTCGACTTTTGTGTACAAGTTGGCCTTCCAATTACGCTGGAACAGCTTGGCCTGCGCGATAGTGAAAATTTGCATCAGAAAATTATGCAGGTCGCTAAAGTAAGCTGTGCAGAAGGGGAAACTATTCACAATATGCCATTTACCGTCACTCCAGAGCAGGTCTATGCCGCAATTCTGGCAGCAGATCAGATGGGAAAAGACTGGCTATACTAATTTAATCTCAGCGTCATTTTTGCGGTTTCAGGGCGGGAACCCTCGCCCTATTTGGTCACGCCATTAACATGATGGATAACATAACGAGTGCTTCGCCCTCCCGCTTCTGTTTTTTCCAGATACCCTAATTCTGTCAGGTAGATTAGATGTCGGGTGGCTGTAGCCCTGCTCACTTTAGCTACTTTCTGATATTGACTGCTGTTAATTCCCTGAGAGAAATCGCCGTCTAACATTCTGTTCAGTACCTTAACTTGCTCTTCATTGAGCTGGCTCTGATCAACACGACGCCAAAACCGGGTTTTCTTCACGGTTCCATCAATTTGTTTCAATTTAACAATCAGAGTGTTATTCAGGGTTTGTAGAAACCATCTCATCCAGCCCGTAATATCCAACCCACCACGCTGAGTCTGTTCCAGCATTTCATAATATTGTTTCCTGCTTTCGCAGATACTCACAGACATCGCATAAAGCCGGATTGATCGGCTTTCTGCCTGCGCCAGTGCCAGATCAGTCAGAAAACGGGTTATACGACCATTACCATCTTCCAGTGGATGCAGGGTAACAAACCACAGATGCACAATCGCAGCCCGCAAAATAGGATCAAGATTAGGGTCATAATAGGAACGGTTAAACCATGTGATAAACGCTGCAACCTCTTGCTCCAGCCGTTCGGCTGGCGGAGCCGAAAAGTGGACAACGGGCTTGTCTATTCTGCCCGACACAACTTCGATACCGCCATGTCGCAATTGCCCACCACTGATGGGATTAATTAACCGATAACCAACAGGAAACATCCACTCATGCCACTGCAAAATACGTTCAAGAGTTAACGGTTCTTGATATTTCTCTACGACTTCAAACGCGATTCGTGCGATGCCATCAGATTGTTCACTGATTGGATACGGGGTTTCCTCACTGATACCCAGATGATTCGCCAGCGAAGAACGTACTGATGCTACGTTTAGTTTTTCTCCTTCTATCTCACAGGAATAGAGAATACTGGCTAAGAGGTTATCCAGCGTTGCTTGCTCAGTATTTTCAGTCGCAGATAAACCGAGTAACAACCCCTGATTAAAATTAATCTCACGTAGAATGGAGATCAATTCACGTTCATTCCATTGGAAATCAGGCCAATCTTTCTGTTCCCATATCCACATGACCATTCACCTCATGATATCAATCAGTTGGTCATTCTACTCACTAAATGAGGCAAATAACAACACTATTCGCCTCATAAAATGAGGCAAATAATCGTTCTAATTGCCTCATTAGTTGGAAAATAGGTTAATTCAGTCCAGTGCTCGTGCCAGTAAACTAATCGGATGTTCGCATTTTTTGCTGGTAGACATCTCTATCTGCCATTTACAGGTTTCACAATCGGTGATCACCAAATCAACGCCACTTTCTTCAATTTGCCGGAAAAGGCCAGCTCCAATCCCCTGAGATACTTCATAATTTTCTTTTTTGAAACCATAAGTTCCGGCAATACCACAACACTGAGAGTCCAGAATAATTAATTCAATACCCGGAATACGCTTTATTAACTCAATCGAATAGGCTGCCCAGCCCATTTTTTCCATATGACATGGCGTATGGTAAGCCACTTTCAGGGGCATCGGTTTCAAAGGCAGATCACGCCCCTGATCCAGCAACCGATAAATATAGCGGGTTGCCAGCTCAATATGATCACGTACCGGGCGAGTATCTACGCCCAAAATATGCGGATATTCATCACGTAAGGTAAAAGTACAGCTGGATGACGTTGTTACAACGGGAATTTGTCGCTCAATTACACTTTCTGTTAGTGAATGCAGATTAGCTTTCGCCTGACGTTTCGCCCGATCCATAAAGCCATTGGCGATCAACGGCACGCCACAACATTTTTCCCGCGTCAGTAACTGGACACCAATCCCCATTCCATTAAAGACTTTCAATAAATCCTTACCCAGTTGTGGATGGTTATAATTGACGAAACAACCATGAAAATAGGCAACCTGTTCTATAAACTGCTGTTGGATGGATGCCTGTTTGTGATACCAGCCCCGAAACGTACCGAAAGAGTATTTTGGTAATTCACGCCGGTGATCAATCCTGAGTGTTTTATCCAGCAGATGGCGCACTGGTTTCAGGCTGGTCACTGAGTTGACGATGGGAGCAAGCGGAGTGGAAAGAGTGCCCATCATATCGGTATGGCTGAGAATGACATCCCGCAATTTAGGGCGCTGTGAGTGATAATCTGCTTTTGCCCGCAGGATAATATCACCGATTTTTACATCAGACGGACATGCAACTTCACAGCGCTTGCAGTTAGTACAGTATTTCAGCGCTTCATCATATAAAGCAGGATCTTTTAAACGCAGACGCTCTCCATCCGGGCCGGCCTGTTTTGGCCCGGGATAGCCCGGATTAGCTTTAACCACCGGACAATGGGTAGTACAGACAGTGCATTTAATACAGCTTTCAAAACTGTTATCCCTTATGTTCATTGTGCAATCTCCGGTATCCGCTGTTTTGTGACTCGTTGCCCGGTGATGATTTGTTCAGCAACAAATAAGGCACTCAATAAAGAAACCCCGGAACCACAGCCTTCAAACAATGGATCATATCCCCCCAGCACAGAACCGGCAGCATACAGGTTTTTCACCACCTGACCTGATTTTAATGGCCGTAAATATTCATCCGTGGTGACACCAAATTTAAGATAAGGCTGAGGAGCAAAAACATTTTGTCGCGTCCATTGTTCACGTGAGGAGTACGCCAGCAGATCTAAATCAAGTAAGGGTTCATAAACCCGGTTAAACTTGGCTTTCAGCCCATTACTGAAAAAACTACCGGTTGCCAGAATCACGTGAGAAGCCCGCAGCGGGATATCACCATGATTACGGGTATACAAACCAGTAATATGGTTCTCTGCCATTTCCACACCATTGACCCTATCGCCCGTCATTATCACTCCACCAAAATGACGGAACCGAGCACGCAACATCTGATCCACCCGGATCCCCAACAAGGAAGGAGGTAATGTCGGTAACAAATAGACCGGCTTTTTCACCTGCATCTGCAATGCCTGCACAACTTGGTCTGTTTCCAGACCAATACAGGCAGGCAGGAACACAGCTTCATACCCCTGCGCCAGACGGCTGATTTCCTCCGCTATCAGAGTCAGATTTTCAGGCAGATCCAGTAAATGAGCGATATTAACGGAGCGAAATTCACTGGGGTTATCACGCAGTCTGTCGAGAAAAGGTAAGTGGATCTCCTGCGCACTGGCTTTCACTCCCTGCCTCTGTAGTGCACTGGCGACGATGCCGGGCTGAAAATCCAGAAATCCCGCAATGCCGATCACAACAACACTTTCCCATTTAAATGGCCGTTCCAGCTCACGAACCGGTACTCGCTCCGGACTTAGCCAAGTCATGCGCTGACGACCAACGGGCGTAACACGATAATGGTTTTGTGAAGCAGAGCCTGTCATAACCAGTCCGCTGTCCCTGATTAATTTTTCAGCCTGATAAGCCAGTGATACTACATTTTTTTCTCCTATCCGACTGTAAGGGTGATGCGGAGCCTGTCTGGTCAGTTCAGATAAGGCATGTAAGGGATGGGTGACTTCACCCCCATCAGGCAAACGGGCAAGAAAATCCATCGAACCAGAAGAGAAATAAAGAGAACTTTGGCCTGAACTGACTATCGCACAGGATTTACCTGCTTCTGCCAGCCGAATACCACTAGTCAGTCCCGCCAGCCCGCTTCCAATAATGACAGCATCAAATTTCATTGTCAGTCTCCGTTACTGGCTGGTTATCGGTATCATGGTCATCTAAACCGCACAGCCCTTGATAAACCCAGCTGGTGAACTCGCTTTCCCGTAACGCATCCCCCCAGACGACAGGGCGGATCCCTTTCCAGCGTTCATTCAGGAACTGTTTCAGTTGCTGCTCTGATTCCTGTTCTGTTATTACACCGAGACGATTAAGTAGCCCTGCCGCACGACAGGCACACAATTCTCCCTGACAGGTTCCCATGCCAACACGAGTACGACGGCGCAAGTCCAGTAGGTTAGTCACCGCCAAAGATTCCGTTGCATAACGTACTTCTCCCGCAGTTACCGCTTCACATTCACATACCAGACTTTTATCTGATCGTTCGGTACTCAGTAACTGGCTGGCTCGATCTCCATGACGATAAATGGCCGACTCACGAATGGGAGCGGAGAGAGTTACGGTGCTACAATGCGGTTTTTTACTATGTGGGCTTTTACTGTGTGACGTGTGCTGGCGTGTTTGTTCGGTGGAGTTCTCTGAGCCGGGCAATGGCTCCTGTGCTGTCGTACAATGCGCGGTAATATTAAGTTTCTCGCAAATCTTATCGGTTGCCCATTCAGCCATCAGGCGATATGTCATCAGTTTACCGCCAGTAATGGTTATAAATCCGTCCAGACCATCACGTTGGGTATGATCAAGCAGCACAATACCACGGCTGACGTTTCTGCCCGATGGATCATCCTCACTCGCGACTAAAGGGCGGACTCCCGCATAAGCCCGTAAGATACGGGTTTGTGCAAGTCGGGGGGATAATTTTGCTCCCTCCCGGATTAAGATATCGACCTCTTCCTTAGTCACAGACATGTTATCAATCTGATCGTATTCAATGCGGGAAGAAGTCGTGCCGATCAGCGAGATAGTGTCACCGGGTACGAGAATATCGGCATCTGCGGGTTTACGACAGCGGTTGATCACCATATTGTTAATGCGATGTCCTAAGATCAGCAACGATCCTTTGGCCGGCAGCATATGGACTCTGAGATCCGCATACTCGGCAATTTTCTGCCCCCAAATTCCACCAGCATTCACCACTATCGGCGCATAAATGTCATACAGGCACTTAGTGCGATGATCATAAACATGAACGCCGGTAATTTTATCCCCTTGCCTGATTAACCCCATGACTTCATGATACGTCAGTATTTGTGCGCCATGCTCTCTGGCATCCAGCATATTGGCCGCTGTCAGACGGAAAGGGTCAACCGTCCCATCTGGCACAATCACAGCGCCGATCAAATCCGGGTTAACTGCCGGTTCAAAACGTTTCGCTTCTTCAGGATCAATCGCCTGTGTATCAATTCCTGCCTTTTCACACGCAGCAATAAAAGTTTGCTGATATTTCAGTGAATCTTCCGGCAAGGTAATAAACAAACCGTGTGTTTTTTCAATGCAATGTCGGGCAATAGATTTGAGGATCCTGTTTTCTTTTATACACTCTTTTGCCGATTCGCTGTCTGTGACGGCATAGCGTGCACCGCTATGCAACAGACCATGATTGCGTCCGGTTGCACCGGTCGCAATATCATGCCGCTCTAATAAGATGCAGCGTAAGCGCCTGCGGGCGCAATCTCTTGCGATACCAGCACCTGTTGCGCCTCCACCAATAATAATGACATCAGTTTCTGTTACAGGAGAGCCATTCATCAGAGATGCTCCTTTCTTTCGCTTCTATGCCAGTCACATATCCGGTCAGTAAATCCGGTTGATGATAAAAATATATCCAAAATGGGTAGGAATTGTTTGATAAGGAACAAAAACGAACCTAAAACGCGTATTTTGGACGACAAAAAATTCAATATCGTGAGAAATATCACTATTTTTTGAGGGGTTTTTATGAGAAGTGGTTGATGTTTTGTGAAGAGAAACTGAGCGGCATGATGATTTGGTATTCTTGTTTTAGCTAAAAAACCGTTACTTTGAGAACACGATGCCGGGAACTATGTTACCTATCCCTTTGTGGAATAGATTATTTTTCTTTTTGTAATAAAATTATCGGCCCTGAACCTGTTTCACCTAAAATATCATTGGGATTGCGTAATGGGCATTCTGTCAGTGAAAGGCAGCCACAACCAATACAACCATCCAAATTATCACGCAACCGGGTTAATTTTGTTATGCGCTGCTCCAGCGAATCCCGCCAGTGCAAGGAAATTATTCGCCATTGTTCAGCTGTAAGTTTACTATTGGGGGGAAACTGACTGAGTATTTCCTGTATTTCTTTCAAAGGAATGCCTGTACTCTGTGCTACTTTAATAATTGCGATATAACGCAGCACAACCGCAGGAAAACGGCGCTGATTTCCCTGATTGCGTGAGCTTTTGATTAATCCTTTAGATTCATAAAAATGTACTGTCGCTACCGTTACTCCACTACGTTTTGCTACTTCTCCCACCGTTAATGCTCTATTTAAATTAATGGATCTGTTTTTTTTCATTGCTATGTAACCCGGGTTAACTTTCAGTTTTATGGAAAAAATCTAACGTTTCTGCCAATTGGTCAAATACCTCACCGTTTTTTCGTAAATTGGGCCAGAATTCCAATTTATTCATCGTGTCTCTAGTCATCGGTTAAGGCCATAATCTGATAATGACCAGTCGGCAGAAACTTAATTAAGCACATCAATTCTTCTTTCTTATTGATGTCACTATTCCGCCTTATAAACCAAGGAGAAAACATTATTAGAGTTCAGATTTTTTCTCCATTCACTTGGTGTTATACCAAAATGTTTTTTAAATGATCGGGAAAAAGATTGTTGTGAATCAAACTGATACTGTAATGCCACATTGTAAAGTGTATTTTTTGATGAACAAATAGAAATAGCTGCATTAGACAAACGTCGTTTGATTATATAGCTACCTAGAGTAGTTCCTGTTATATTTTTAAAAATTCGCTGCAAATGCCATTTACTATAACCAGACTTTTTAGCTACAATTTCAATGTTTAATTCATTCTCAATGTTTTTTTCAATCCAATAAACAAGATCTTCAATAACCTTCTCATTAATAATATTTTTCATGCTCTCAACCCATCATCAATAAGTTGTTTATTTTAAAACATATTATTATTCAGAAAATCTGAATTACCCAGTTAACAATTTATTATTCAAGTCTGAAAAAACCGGTTACTCACTACAACCAACACATTAAAATCTAAGTAACCGGGCTTGAATTTATGTAATGCTGAAAACAGCTATCTTTAAACAAAATTAAATCTAATAATTCAACACTCAAATATTGACCTATATGTAGGTTGTAATATCTATAGGTTATCATCAATATGTGATGAATAACTATTAGCTATCTATATATCTCAGCAGTTCCACTTAAATGATTCTGACCGGATGCAGAAATAATACGGAAATATTTTGCTCCCGCTTCGTCAGCCTTTTTGGATAATTGATCAGTGAGTGCTTCTAAAGTTTCCGCCCCTGTTACTGAAACAATACCTATCTTCTCTCCTGTAGCGGACTTGACCTCAACTGCGGCCATTGAACCAAATGAAATCGTGCTTAGTGCCAATAACGCGATAATATACTTTGAGGTTTTCATCGTATGATCCTATTTTATTTTTCAATTTACGAAAGTTCTGTGAAATATTTTATCAATTGGTAGCAGCATTGGATTCTTACTCTAGAACCTCAAGTTAACATGAGGTCAATAGGTATAGTAAAAAATAA
>NZ_CAWQMW010000171.1:0-22118 GCF_963895965.1 Xenorhabdus sp. PB30.3
TTCAACTAATTTGTTCATAGCCTGTTCCTCTCCGGAGTGGTTTTCGGCTTTCACCAAAACTTTGCTCCTGGAACAGGCCTCACGTCAATTTTTTATCCAGAATTCGGGTTAATATTAAGCTCGATTTACACACGGGTGGGGCACAAAAGAAAGTGGAGTTGCCCCTGAAATTATTAGTGATGGGTGATTATAGCAATGGCCAAAAACAGCGCCCCCTTTCCGAGCGTGAAAAAATCAATATTAACAAAAACAACTTTAACAGTGTGCTCGCTGACTTTCAGCCCGGCGTTAAATTAACTGTTGAAAACACTCTGGCGGGAGATGGCAGCGAAGAAAATGTTGCTCTGAGCTTCAAGGACATGAAGGATTTCGAGCCTGAACAAGTAGCCCGTCAAATTCCACAGCTGCGCGCTATGTTAGCGATGCGTAATCTGCTACGCGATCTGAAATCCAATCTACTGGATAACGTAGAATTTCGGCGTGAACTGGAAGCGATTTTGAAAGATCCATCTCTGAGCGACGAACTACGCAGTGAACTGGCCGGTCTGGCCCCGAAACATGACTAATTTAACGGATACCTTGACTACAGGATTATGCTGATGTCTGTAAATACTGAAACTATGCAAGGGGCACAAGAGACAGTGCTGGCTCAGGGAACGGTGACGGAAGGAGTCTATGCCGCGCTGTTTGAGAAAATCAATTTGAACCCGGTTTCAACGCTGGGGGATATCAATGTATATCAGGATAATGCGGCTCTGGCAGATGCGACAGCGGATGAGCGCGTGACGGCAGCGATGCAGGTATTTCTGGAGCGTCTGAAGTCTGCGGGTCAGAAAGTAGAACGACTGGATAAAACCTTGCTGGATCACCATATTGCGGAGCTGGATCAGCAAATCAGCCACCAGTTGGATGTGGTAATGCATCATCCGGAATTTCAGAAAGTAGAATCAGCGTGGCGCGGGCTGAAATTTTTGGTGGATCGGACGGATTTTCGCCAGAACGTGAAAATAGAAGTGCTGGACGTGGCGAAAGATGATCTGCGTCAAGACTTTGAAGATAGCCCTGAAATCATTCAAAGCGGACTGTATCACCACACCTATATTCAGGAGTATGACACTCCGGGTGGTGAACCGATAGCAGCGATAATATCCGACTTTGAGTTTAATCGTAGCCCGCAGGATGTGGCTCTGTTACGTAATATTGCCAAAGTGTCTGCTTCGGCGCATATGCCGTTTATTGGCTCAGTAGGGCCGGCCTTCTTTGGCAAGGAAACAATGGAAGAAGTAGCAGCGATAAAGGATATCGGTAACTATTTTGACCGTGCAGAATATCTGAAATGGAAAGCATTCCGGGATTCAGACGACGCACGTTATATCGGGCTGACTATGCCACGAGTATTGGGTCGTCTGCCATATGGGCCGGATACAATTCCAGTACGCAATTTTAACTACGTTGAACAAGTAAAAGGGCCGGATCACGAGAAATATTTGTGGACAAACGCGACATTTGCGTTTGCAGCGAATATGGTGAAAAGCTTTATCAATAACGGTTGGTGTGTACAAATTCGCGGGCCACAGGCGGGCGGCGCGGTGAAAGATCTACCGATCCATTTGTACGATTTAGGTACGGGCAGTCAGGTGAAAATTCCGTCAGAAGTGATGATCCCGGAAACTCGCGAGTTTGAATTTTCTAATCTGGGATTTATTCCGCTGTCGTATTACAAAAACCGCGATTACGCATGTTTCTTCTCTGCGAATTCCAGCCAGAAACCAGCACTGTACGATACGGCGGATGCAACAGCCAACAGTCGCATTAACTCGCGCCTGCCATATATCTTCCTGTTATCACGGATAGCGCATTACCTGAAACTGATCCAGCGTGAAAATATCGGCACGACAAAAGATCGACGCCTGCTGGAGTTGGAGCTGAATAATTGGGTACGTGGGCTGGTAACAGAAATGACTGACCCGAGTGATGACTTGCAGGCATCGCATCCGTTGCGTGATGCGAAAGTCGTAGTAGAAGACATTGACGATAACCCGGGTTTTTTCCGCGTGAAACTGTATGCAGTACCTCACTTCCAGGTTGAGGGAATGGACATTAACTTGTCACTGGTTTCTCAGATGCCGAAAGCCAAAGCGTAATTAAAGATTGTACCCAGTTGATTTCAAGGTGTGGTTAGCAAAGTCACTGTTTGAAAACTGATAGGGATATTACGAAAAATGGATGCTTATCATGGATAGATGAGCGCCTTAATAATTTTAGTCATTGCATTCTTAGGGATGGAACTGGCTGAAATTATTAAAGAGCAGTAGAAACTTTACTGACTTACTTTGCAATACGGGATTACGGTTTTGATGTTGTCCGGTTGCATTTAAAGATATGACATCTGACAGGAGGTTAGTTGTTGTATCAACCTGTTGTATTAAAAATCAATTTGTTATTACAGGCTAGTCCTGTCAGGTAACAAATGAATATCTTCACCGGAACTTTGTGAAGAATTTATTTAAATTATGGAGAAATAAAAATGGCAATTCCTGTCTATCTATGGCTGAAAGATGATGGCGGCGCGGATATTAAAGGCTCTGTTGATGTGCAAAGCCGCGAAGGCAGTATCGAAGTTGTTGCACAGGATCATAACCTGTACATTCCAACGGACAATAATACCGGCAAACTGACAGGTACTCGTATCCACACCCCATTTATTTTTGTTAAAGAAATCGATGCGTCCAGCCCTTATCTGTACAAAGCAGTTACCACTGGTCAGACGCTGAAAACCGCAGAATTCAAATGGTACCGCATTGATGATGCAGGTCAGGAAGTGGAATATTTCAATACTACTCTGGAAAATGTAAAAGTCGTGAAAGTCGCACCGAAGATGCACGATATTAAAGATCCAGCGAAAGAAAAACATAACCATCTGGAAGAAATCGAGTTGCGTTATGAAAAAATCACCTGGACTTATAAAGATGGTAACATCATTCATTCCGACGCATGGAATGAGCGTACTACAGCCTAATTAAATTGTATTTTAGCAGGCGGTAAACCGCCTGTTTTTGCAAATTTAATAATCTATTAATGAATGTGTGACCTGTATTTAATATCTGCATTAATACCTTCTTGTATTGTATATTTAGGACTGTAATGCATTTACCAAAATGGAGTAAAATTTAAAAAAATCTTAATTTCATACCTTTATTTTTCATTCCTGTCATTTATTTTTCAAATATATAGAAATGATATTTGAAAAATAATCCCCCCGTGTTATAGGACAATATACTTTATCATCTTCTTCACTATTAAAAGCAAATTTGCGCATTTTTTTATCACCCATTGCTGTCCATGGAATTAATTTTTCCAAAATTTCAATATCTCTATCGCTTATATGATCTTTAACATTGGAATAATGATTATGAGCTTTAGATATTATTTCTCCTAGGTATCTTAAGGTATGATTGATAGGATTTTTTATCGTATTATCTTGAATTATCTCGATGGTTTTTTCCTTAGCTATTTCTTGACAATATTCAATAATATTGTCAACAGGAGTGGGTTTCTTTTGTTTAATATATTTAGATACAATCTCTTTACAAAGATTATAACATGTCATTATGGTGAGCGGCTGGTGTACAAGACCACCAGAAATTATCTTCATTGCCATAGCAACAACATAAGATGAAATTGTTTCAGAATTATTAGCTACCATATTGCCAGAAAACGCCACAGCCATAGTTGTATAATAAAATATATCATTGTAAGATTTTTCTTGAGTCACCTTTAACGAATTTAAACAATTTCTTAACATTTGTTGTGTGGTTATTGTGTGATTATTATTCAATTCAAGTACGTAATTATGGTAAGTAGCTATCCTTATTATTTTTTCTAAACTTTCTTTTTTGTTTGATGCTAGACCGTTATCCATCATGAAATGGTTTAATTCACTTATACTTAATAAATACATATTTTCCATGTCTAAAGAAGTCGGCTTATCTTGGAGGGGGAGGAACACATAATCTGCACCGACAGAATCGGTAGAATGATATTGACTACTAGAATTAGAAAGAGTTGGTGAGCTAGGTCTACTATTAATCATGATTGCCTCCAGATAATGACTATTTAATATTACAGGAAAAATAATCGCTACTGTCTTTCAGATTTATTTAATCGAGTCTTTAACTCACTATGTCAGTGTCAATAAAAATCCGTTGGATATGTAATTAAAACTAGCATCTATCCTGAAGGCTGCTAAAAAAATCTCCAAAAAATAATTTTACGTGAGGAATGGTTTACATTTTATCAATAGGAAAGAATGCAATGATATTTATAATTAATTCTATTGATTAAAAATGTTAATAATATGCTTTAATTTTAGTGGTTATGATAGCCTTTTTATTCTGAGTTTCTGGGCGAAAAATAATTTAACTTTATCAGATGGATTGACTAAATATCGTTAGGGAGGAACATCATTTTCTATTGATTTTGGATAGGTTGTTTATTGTTGCATTGTTATATAGCACCACAGCAGCCATTTTTAAATATCTCATTGATAATATCACTTAATTAACTACTTTATATTGTTTTAAGTGTAATAAGTTCTGCAAGTGCAAATGAGTAATTTTCCATATACAAATGATTGTAAGCGGGAACGAATATGAAAATTTACCGCCCATTATGGAGTGATGGTGCCTTTTTAGCTCCACAACAATTCCAGCAGCAGGCTCGTTGGGAATCGTATCTGACGGATACTGTTGCACAATTAGCCATCGCTAACCCCTGGGGCGTATTGGAAGCAGAATTTGATGAAGGCGCATTGGCGATTTCTCGCTTGAATGCAATCAAATTGATCGTTCGTTTTCCAGATGGTTCCGTCATTGATACCGCTATTGCTGATAATCTTCCTCCTGCGGTTGATCTCTCTTCTATTAAAGGAAAAGAAAGCGTTGATATCGTACTTGCCTTGCCTTTATTGCAGGCCAATGGCGGTAATCTGGCTCAGGATGGGCACAATGATCGGCCACGTCGTTACCAGCAGGAATGGGTACCTGTACAAGATTTAATTGGTAACGAAATGACGGATATTGCGATTGAACGTTATGCCATCACTTTGCGTTATTCCCATGAGGAAAATGGGGCTTATCTGGTTTGTCCGGTAGCTCGCCTTATTCGTAATTCTCAAGGGCAGTGGACATTTGACCGTCATTTTATTCCACCCATGTTAGCGTGCTCAGCCAGCCAAAGACTTATGGGATCACTGACAGACCTGATGCATCGCCTGAAAGCAAAACGTCGTCGTCTTATGAGTATTCGTCGGGAAAGTAATGAACGGATGGCTGATTTTGCCGTGGCGGATGTTTCACTGTTTTGGCTGCTGAATGCGCTGAATAGTGCTGAACCCGTGTTAGCTGAACTCTTAGCAAGCCCGACTCGTCATCCAGAGTTACTTTATCGTGAACTGGTTCGTCTGGCGGGTAGTTTGTTGACTTTTTCACTCGAGCATCAACCTGAAGATATTCCTGCCTATCAGCATCTTTCTCCGGGAACTGTTTTCCCACCTTTGTTTGCTTTGCTAAATGAACTGTTAGAGGCGAGTCTGCCTTCCCGGGTTATTCCGATTGAATTGGCGAAAAATGGTCAATTTTGGAAAGGTGATCTCAATGATAGCCGTCTGCGTGAAGAGGCTGATTTTTATCTGTCAGTACGTTCTTCTCTGTCAGCTCACCTGTTACAAACTCAATTTCCATTGTTATGTAAGGTGGGTAGCCCGGATGAGGTCGCAAATGTGGTTAACGTGGCCTTGAACGGAGTACCACTTAAGGCGCTTTCTCACGTTCCGGCAGCGATCCCGATGCGGCTTGAAAATCAATACTTCGCGTTAGAGCTCAATAATATTTCCGCGAAATCCATGCTGGATTCAGGGCATTGTGCTTTTTACGTACCCGGAACTTTGGGTGATGTTCAACTTGAATTATTTGCTGTGCTGCGCTCATGACTAACTTTATACAACCAGATAAAAATCAGGACATAGCTGTCACTATCGATACTTTGTTTGCTGATACTTGGCTTATGGTATGCCAACTGCGTAATGGGGTATCGATTGAAAACGGTAAGGCACTTTATCGCCGAGCCTGTGAACAGGTAGATAAAACACGCGAATCTCTGGAGCAGGCCGGTTTTTCCAAATCAGCGGTTGAGCATATGTCGTATGCGCAATGTGCGTTATTGGATGAAAGCGTAATGAATCGTGGTGTGCAGGATGAAGGGTACACACAGTGGCTACAATCACCGCTTCAGACCAAATATTTCAATACGCTGGAAGCAGGGGACAAACTTTGGGATCGCATTCGTACGGTATTACATGAGCCAGCCCCGGATCCGGCTGTTTTGATTTGTTTTCACCGTGTAGTGACCCTGGGATTCAGCGGTAAATATCAAACGCCCGAAAATGATCATAGGGAAGATGTTTTGACTGCCTTAACGCGTCAAGTCCCGCCTTACGCACTCGTTGCTTCTCAACCGCGAGTTGTCCAGCCAGCCCGCTATTTCAGCCGTCGTCGGATGTATTGGATAGGCTGGCTCACAGGTGTGATCGCGTTAGGGACATTATGGTGGGGACTCTCAGCATCATTACAGCAACTCGCTCATCAATTGTTTAACCAAGGATAACCCCTCGATGAGAATCTTGTTCAAACAAGGGCTGTGTCTGTTGGCGGTCTTACTGATTTTCTGGCTCATCTGGGGTTTTTGGTCATTAGGAACCGGTATATGCCTGCTTTTATCGTTAATGACATTAGCTGTAGCGGGCTGTTTAATCTTCCGTTGGCGTCATCAGGCGAAACAGTATCAGGAACAGAGTAGCGATTTTAATCACCTTTCTTTACCTGCTGAGGATTTTCGCGGTTCACTGGTGCTGGTATGCGGCTATTCTCAGGCGCTGTTCAGTCAGGGCTCTACTCATCGAGAAGGATTGCAGGGATGGTATCTTGCGACGTCAGAACCAAAATCATTTATTCATACAGTGCAACATATTGCAGAAAACTCTCCAGCGCTTTTAGCCAACCTTTCCGTTATGTTTTGTATTATTCCTGAGCAGTTAAATAATCAGGATAAATTACAGCAATCCGTATTGGAATGGCGGCGAGCACTGGATGAAAGCAGGGAGTTGATTGGTCATCTGCCGCCATTTTGGTTATGTGGTTATCTTAACCCGTTAGTCACATCAGATGCAGTGTTATCTCAGGCAGAAGCAACATGGTTTACCTTACATGACACCACGGCAGGATTGCAGGTAAGAAGTACAAGCCAAACAACTCAGCCCTTGTCAGTTTGGTCGGTTCCTAAGCAGGGTGAATATCTGACGCATTGTTCTCAAATGGTTTGGTTGGACCAGTTTGTACAATGGCTGAATACACAATTTTTACCTTTGTTGGAATTACCTCAAACGGGGACACCCGTTTTGGCACCTTGTGCAATGGCACTTAATTTTTCGTCATTACAGGTAGTAGCTGACAATCTCTGGTTACAACAATTAAAAAATACAACGACCTTAACAGTGCCTAAGGTTGCAGATATTGCGACTCAGTTACCTTTTCCGGATGTACTTTTGACGCAATTACCCCGAAATAGCCGCCTGACGAATATGGAAATTTATACCGGTGTTGCGGGAGCAATGACTGGTGTTTTCTTACTTCTGGCTTTATTAGCAAGTTATGGTAATAACCGGAATCTATTGACGCAGATACAGGGTGATCTGGTGTTATTTGAACGTTTGGTGGAAGAACCCTCTGAACCGAAGACTCAGGTCTGGAATCAACTGAAAGAAGATGCAACTTTATTATCTGACTGGCATCGCAGAGGAGAACCTCTTTCTCATTCGCTTGGTTTGTATCAGGGACAAAAAGTATTCCTGATTGTACAAGCTGCAATTGCCAGCTGGGCACCACCCACACCGCCAGAGCCTGTCGAATCAATACCACCACCGGTTATGCCTAAGGCTCAGACCGTCAGTTTGGATAGCTTAGCCTTATTCGGTGTAGGTAAATCCACCCTGAAATCAAATGCCACCAAAGTATTGGTAAATGCACTTGTACAAATTAAGGGCAAACCTGATCAGAAAATTGTGATCTCGGGTTATACCGATAACACCGGCAATCCTAAATTTAATCAACAACTTTCCCTTAAACGTGCTGAAGCTGTACGTGACTGGATGCTACAAAATAGTGATATTCCGGCTGTATGTTTTGCGGTGCAGGGGCATGGAGCAGACCAGCCTGTTACATCCAATGAAACAGAAGCTGGCCGTGCAGCGAACCGCCGTGTCGAAATCAGTCTGGTGCCGCAGGAGAATACCTGTCAGGCAGTAGTAACAGTACCTTCACCGGAAGCGAATAAAGGATCTGTTCATATTATGGAGAAATAATTTCGGGGGCATCTTCAGCAGGCGGGAAACCGCCTGTTTTTTTACTTTTATCATCACACTTTTATCAGAACACAGTTTCTCTTAGCGGCTATTTTGCCAATCCTCTGTTTTTGCAAAATTTCAGACGCGGAGGTTTGGCAAAGGGAGCAACAATCAATCTTAGTCACCCTATGGGCCTCGGTTAACGGTTATGGCGGTAGCGTGCCGGAATATCGGGAAGCGCATTCGACAAGCCCAATAAGCGTGACAAGTAAGCCAAGGAGAAAAGAACTATGGAAAATTCATCTGCAATGTTATTGCGCCGGTTAAACCCATACTGCGCACAGGCACTGGAAGCCGCAGCCTCCCTGTGCCAGACACGGGCACATGCTGAAATCACCGTCGAGCACTGGTTGCTCAAAATTCTTGAGCGGGGTGAAAGTGATATCACAGTGCTGGCTCGCCGTTATGAGTGGGATATGGGGGCGTTGTGGCAGTCTCTGTTAGATCATATCGATGCTTATCCCCGAACTGTTCACAGCCGTCCCCAACTTTCTTCCCCATTATTAACTTTGATAAAAAATGCCTGGTTATCTGCTTCACTGGAAGAAGGAGAAGGGCATATCCGTAGCATCCATTTACTTTTTGCTCTGCTGGAAACGCCTTCATTAGTGAGTTGCGAAGGTGCATGGCCTTTGCTGACAGTAGGAACTTCTCAGTTACAACGCCTGCGCCCAGTGCTGGATGCCCAGTCTGAAGAGCGCCCGGAAGTACAGCAACAAGCAATGCTAGGACATGATAACACGACATTCTCTCCGGATTCCCCATCCACGTCTCCCGCGAGAACCACTCCGCTGACCGACAAACCGTTATCCGATGCACTACTGGCTGTACTGGATAAATTCACCTTAGATGTCACTGAGAAAGCTAAAGCCGGCAATATTGACCCCGTTTTTGGTCGTGATGATGAAATCCGTCAGATGATCGACATTCTATCCCGCCGTCGTAAAAATAACCCGATACTGGTGGGGGAGCCGGGAGTCGGTAAAACAGCGCTGGTGGAAGGATTAGCCTTGCGCATTACCGAGGGTAATGTTCCTGAAAGCCTGAAAACGGTCAGCCTGCGTACACTGGATTTAGGATTATTACAGGCAGGAGCGGGAGTAAAAGGGGAATTTGAACAACGGCTGAAAAATATCATTGATGCTGTTCAACAATCCCCGACGCCAATTCTGCTGTTTATCGATGAAGCTCATACCATTATCGGTGCAGGCAATCAGGCCGGTGGGGCGGATGCTGCCAACCTGCTGAAACCAGCCTTAGCTCGTGGTGAACTACGCACTATCGCAGCAACCACATGGTCGGAATATAAACAGTACTTTGAGCGGGATGCCGCACTGGAACGTCGATTCCAGATTGTCAAAGTAGATGAACCGGATGATGAAAAAGCCAGCCTGATGCTGCGAGGCCTGAAACCTCGTTATGCCAAATATCATGGAGTGCATATTACCGATGATGCAGTGAAAGCCGCAGTGACTTTATCCCGCCGCTACCTGACGGGTCGCCAGTTACCGGATAAAGCCGTTGATCTGCTGGATACCGCTAGTGCGAGGGTCAGAATGAGCCTCGATACCCAGCCAGATGAACTGGTACGGTTACGCTCATCGCTGGCAGCACTGGATTTAGAAGCGGAATCCTTGCAGGAAGATCATTCTGTTGGTAATGCGGTGGAAGTCAGTCGCCTGATTGATATCACCCAACAACGAGAAACACTGGAAAACCAACTTCAATTGACTGAAGCACAATACCAGAAAGAAAAAGTGCTGACGGAACAGTTACTGGATTGTCGTCAGTCAGGGAGTAACGCTGGAGAAAATGCCCAACTGCAACAACAACTGGCAGAAATTCAGAACGGAGCACCGTTACTGGGGCTGGATGTAGATGTGCGCACGGTCGCTACTGTTATCGCTGACTGGACGGGCGTTCCACTATCCAGCCTGATGAAAGATGAACAGGCCGATCTATTGTCACTGGAACAGCATCTGGAAAAACGGGTTGTTGGCCAATCAGCTGCCTTGGAAAGTATGGCTCAACGCTTACGGGCTGCGAAAACCGGGCTGGCATCCGAAAACGGGCCGTTGGGTGTATTTTTGCTGGTGGGGCCGAGTGGAATTGGCAAAACCGAGACAGCACTGGCGCTGGCAGACAGTCTGTTCGGTGGCGAAAAATCGCTGATAACGATTAACCTATCGGAATATCAGGAACCGCATACAGTCAGCCAGCTCAAAGGCTCACCACCGGGTTATGTGGGTTATGGTCAGGGAGGAATTCTGACCGAGGCGGTACGCAAACGACCTTACAGCGTAGTTTTGTTGGATGAAGTAGAAAAAGCGCATCGTGATGTGATGAACCTGTTCTATCAAGTGTTTGATCGTGGTTTTATGCGTGACGGAGAAGGTCGGGAAATTGATTTTCGCAACACCGTTATCGTCATGACTTCTAATCTCGGTAGTGATCATTTGATGCAGTTACTGGATGAACAGCCAGAAGCGACGGATAGCACACTGCATGAATTGTTGCGGCCGATACTGCGTGATCACTTCCAGCCAGCATTATTGGCGCGTTTTCAAACTGTAATTTACCGTCCGCTGGGAGCACAAGCGCTGCGCACCATCGTGGAGATGAAACTGGCACAGGTAGCAAAACGTCTGAAACTGCATTACCGACTGGACTGTGTAGTAGAAGAATCTCTGTATAACACACTGGTGGAAGCCTGTCTGCTACCAGATACAGGCGCACGTAATATCGATAGCTTGCTGAACCAGCAAATTCTGCCGGTACTGAGCCAACAACTGCTGATGCGTCAGGCTACTCAACAGGCAGCTAATACATTAACGCTGGGTTATGACGAGGAAGGTATCACGCTGACGTTTGATAAAGAGATCTTATCAGGGGAGGATAGGTCATGAATTTATTAGATACTGCTAAAAAAGCAGGAACAGTGTTGGCAAATACCCTGAACCGCTACACTCTGGGAATTCAGGGCTGTGATGCTGTACTGGATGTAGAGGATTTTACCGGACGTGAAGCCATGAGCGATACCTATCGCTACCGCATTGCCTTTACTAGCTCAGAGCAGGATATTCAGCCACAACAGATGTTACGCCGCAGTGCTACATTCACCCTGCGAACACTCGGAGAATCTGTCTTTGGTATCAACACACCACCACAGACACAGCGTGTAGTGCATGGTGTAGTAACGGACTTCAAACGGTTGGGAGGCTCCCGTGATGAAGCCCAGTACCAGATTATTCTGGAGCCGAAATTTGCTCTGCTACGCAATCAAAAACGTTCTTACCGTTTCTTCCTGAATAAATCCGTACCGGAAATCGTCGAAGAAATTTTACGGGAACACAATTTCAAGGGATGGGAATTTGAATTTAACCTGAAAAACACCTACCCGAAACGGGAGCAAATCAATCAGGTCAACGAAAGTGATCGGGAGTTTATCGAACGTTTGCTATCGGAGCTGGGAATTTTCTATACCTTCCGTTTACAACCGGATACACAAACGGAAGTCATGCATTTTGGTGATAAACAGCGATGTTATGAATACGGGAAAACACTACCGTTGAATAGCCCGTCAGGGATGAATGATAACAGAGAGGCTTCCATTTGGGGGCTGACCCAGCGTCATCAGGTAGTTGAACATTCTGTTCAGACCAAAGATTATAACTTTCGTACCGCACAGCATATTCTGAACTCGGCACAGGCTGATATGACCCGTGGCGATGGTGAAGAAATCACCTATGGTGATGTCACTTACTATAAACTGCGCCACCTGACGACAGGGGATAAACTTTCACCTGAACCAGAAACCGCTAACTTTTGGGCACAGCTTGACCACGAGCGTTTTCTGGCACGTCAGACCCTGCTGTACGGGCAGAGCACGGATCCGACTTTGATGGCGGGACAAGTTCTGGAAATTGAAGACAGAACCTTGCCATCTACCTTGCCAGCCGCGTTCCAATCCAAAATCTTAATGACTCAACTGCGTTTCACTGGCAGCCGGGCAGAAGCGTTACTAGTTAAAATCACAGCAGTACCGTACACCGAGGGCCTGTGCTGGCGTCCGTCATTAAAACCGCGTCCAGTTATCAGTGGTACATTGACCGCTCGCGTAACTAGCCCCATAGCCAATGATCCCTATGCACACCAGAATCTGGATGGATTGTACTGGGTTAAATTCGATGCAGACAGTGATCAGAAAAAGAAAGGTTATGAAAGCATGCCAGTGCGGCTGGCGAAACCTTATGGCGGTGATACATACGGCTTTCACTTTCCTCTGATTCAGGGCACGGAAGTGGCTATAGCTTTCCATGAAGGTGATCCTGATCGGCCTTACATTGCTCATGCGCTACATGACTCCTACCACCCGGATCACATTACCGCCCGTAATCGCACACGCAACGTCATTCGTACCCCGACTAATAACAAACTGCGCATGGAAGACCGCCGTGGGCAAGAGCATATCAAACTGAGCACGGAATATGGCGGTAAAAGCCAGCTTAATCTGGGGCATCTTGTTGATTCAAATGAAAAGAAACGCGGTGAAGGCTTTGAACTACGTACCGATAGCTGGGGCGCAATTCGGGCAGGGAGAGGGTTGTTTATCAGTGCCGACGAACAGGAATGCGCATTTGGTGAACAACTGGATCTAACCCAGATAAAACAGCAGCTAGCTGATGCTCTCGATATGGCTGAGTCATTGTCCAATATTATGCGAACGGCGCAAATAGAGCCATTAGATACCAGCAATCAGGAGCGATTTTTGGAAGGTTATGTTGATGGCATCAACGAACCGGTGATTGCAGCAAGTGCGCCGGGGGGAATTGCATTATCAACACCGAACCATATCCAACACAGTGCCAACAATAACATTGTGATGACATCGGGCAGAAATACCGAAATTTCTGCCCTGAAACGCATTGCAATAGCAGCCAAAAAAGCGGTTTCTATTCTGGCCCATGAATTAGGTATGAAATTAGTCGCAGTGGCAGGAAAACTTCAGATTCAGGCTCAGACTGATGCGCTGGAAATCACAGCCAAGAAAAATATTAGTATCACGAGTACCGATGATGAAATCATTATTTCAGCCAAAAAGAAAATCACATTTGAGTGCGGTGGCTCTTATATCACGATTGATCCGACCAAGATAGAAAGTGGCACAGAAGGCGATTTCAAAGTACAGAGTGCAAACTTCGACTACGCAGGGCCAGCAACAATCAGCGTGCCACATCCTAACTTTACCGCCTGTGAAACCCTGTCATCAGAAGCAGCAGGCCGTGGTGATGCAACTGTTCCCTTAAGCTAAGGTATTACGCTATGTACGCAACATATCTACCAGAACCCCTTCCTCTGGAAAATCACCGATATGCCCTAATTGACAGGGCATTATTTCCTGAACTTGATGATGAATTGCCGGTTATCGAAGTTGTTTCTCCATTATTAGCTCCGCAGGCAGAATTATATCCATGGCTAATTTCTATGCATGAACTGTCATCAACGCAATGGGTAAATCTATTTTCTGCTATCAATAAATCGATAGAGGAACAGAGACAACCTATGGTTTCCTTATTTTTTGACAGCGAATTACCACCGGAAGAAATGAAAAAGCGGCTGGTGCATGGGTTATATATTCAGGATAAATCTAGAAAAGGATTTATCCTGCGTTATTACGACCCCAGAGTTTTATTTAATTTATCATGGATATGGGATATCAATACTTTCCGTCACCAATTATCAGTTGACGCTATTAAGAATTGGACATTTTATTTGGCCGGTAAGTGGCATACGCTTTCATTCTCGCAGAAAGAAATTTATCAAATTGTACCTGCGAACATTCAGATTAGCCGAATTCATAGAATTGGTATGATTAATCAGGTGCTGGCAAAAATGCCACCAATTTCTGATGTTAAAGAACGTAAAAAAATCAGCATGGAGATTGAAGGATTATTCCAGGTGGCGACTGAGAGATTTAAATTAACACATAGGAATGACTTGGTTGCATTTGCACTTTATGGCGTCACGGTGAGTTTATCGTTTTATGAACATAAATATTTTAAAGCATTATTGATAGTTAGTGCTGAATATGAAGAATATTTTTCCAGAGTAATGTTGAATGTTAGTGATCCAAAGCTGGCGAAAGTAAAAGATGAACTATTGAAATTTAATGAAGATCATTGATGTTATATCTTACGGTATAGATATTATTAATATTAAATCAATTATATTGAATAAGGAAATATGAGTTATGGATACAGAATTAGGTTGTGGGTTTTGTCAGCGTAACGGATTACCTGTATTTTTGGCTAGGCCTGCAATTATGGATAAATCTGATGGATTACCGAGATTGCATCCGAGCTACCATGCAAGTATGCCAGTAGGAGAAGCAGGAGCAGCGATGTATACAGCCCGTATATTACGAGAAGGTTTTTTGTACGTCTATTATGAAAAATCAAACCAATGGGAAAGTTATACGATTGATTCTAAAGGGCACTATTATCTTCATCCTGACACAGGTGGCTCACCGCAGTGCTTAAATTCGGATAGAAAAACAGTTTGTATGGATAACCCGAGTAAAGTAGCCAGAGCCTCTTTTATTACTGTGTACATTATGCCAAGGCAGGAAAATGGTGTTGTTTGGTTTGCATGGTCGGATGCACCCTGGTCAGAGGAAATTAAAAAGCAGCACGAAAATAAAGAACATCGAATTAAAAATATGCAGAATTTTGATGTGGATGCATGGTTAAGAAATGATTTAAATAACATTAAAAATGCAACTTTTTTGAGTGAAATAAAAAGTACCATAGCCGAATTTAATAAAAATTACAATAAAATTTATCATCGAGAAAACATTAGAATTCCAAAAATATTTGATGCAAAGAAATTATTTAAAGATATAAAAGTAAATTATTCAGATTTCAATGCAGAGATTGAAGAAAAGGCAGATAATATTATTAATGAAGCTAACCAGATATTTGATAACAAAGGAGCTATAATTTTTTTATCAGATCCGGTTGGAATTCTTAAAGAAATTTCATTACTTTGTAACTATCTTATTAAAGATAAATTCCCAAGTGATCCAAAGCACGCTAGGGGATTGGCATTATCATCAATGTTATCGGGACTAAAGCAAAATATTTGCAATCAAAAAAGAGCAGACATAGAAGAGGTTAATGTTTCATATGAGCAAAATATTTTAAAATCAAATGACAATCAATGGTTACAAGAGAGGGGAATGAAGCATAATTTTAAGATAAGGAGTAATGCTGAAATTGAAGAGTCAGTTAAGAAAAAGAGAGAGGAGAACATCAAGTCGTTGGATGAAAAAGTCGATAAATTTTGGAGTGAAACCTATGAAAAATATATAGACAGAGATAAAGAAAATGCATTTTTGGAAAAGTATAACAATGATTTATTTGTCTATATGGAGGAGATTATCTCCCCGATGATTGATATGCATTTAGATTGGTTGGAAAGCGATGAGTTAAAAGAAAGATTTATGCTTAACTATAATCATAATGATAATGTTTGTTCTTTGATGTATGTCCAAGCAGTGACTGATTGCATAAATGGAATGACAGATAAAAAAGAAATTACAGACTTTCTTTTTGATAAGCTACAACAAGAGAAAATTAATATTGATAATTATATACTGAGGGCTTTGGTGGGGAATAATAACACGTTGATCCAGCAGATAAATGTTGAAGTAAGTTTTGCAACGGATTATGCAAGCTTACCATGGAATAAAATATTTGATGGTATTTCTGATAGTATAGGTCAGCTTGGTCCTCTGATGGCGAAAATAGAGGTCTATGTTTCTACAATGGTAAGTGTATTTCTTCATTTAGTAAATAAGTTTATTGATCATTCTCCAAAGCCTGTGCTAGCTGTTTTAATAGTTAAAGATGGACATAAAATAGAAAAAATCCTATTTGAAGGTACAGAGAGGGAATTAAACAAAGCAATGACAAAAAGGATAGCAGAAATCACTAGTATGGGTGATAAGGAATCCATGAGAAAAATGGAACGTTATGCTAGTAGAAGAATGAAAGAACTGGGAATTGTAGATAGTAAAATGGATAAAAAAATAACACGAGAATTTAATGTCCTGATAGATATATCCCAAGCTGAAAAAATCGATAATTTACCCCTTCCTCGTGATGCTAAAATAAGAGAGAGTGCTCTAGTAATAACCACAGGAGATGAATTAAGAAAACGAGTTTTTGATGGGAAACCATACAAAAAATTTAATGATGCTGTTATTGGTGTAGAAAGAGCTCTTACAAATGAAAGGAGTGGTATTGTAGCAAGTTATAATAATGAACGTGTTCAAAAAAAATTAAATGACACTCAATTTCGGGGAGTCACATCATCATTTATTTTTCAGGCATATGCATTAACTACAACATTTGAAGGCCGATCAAAAAGCTTCGAAAATAAAACCAAATATTATGCAAACGCTATTGGTGCTATAGGAACATTGGCAGATGGTCTTGAGACTATTTTGCAAAAATGGGGTAATCATCGGTATGTAGCAAATTTACCTCTCAATTTAGGAACTGCTACGAGTTTAAAAGCATACACAAAGGCTTTTGGTTGGATTAGTCGAGGCTGCGCTTTTGCAGCAGTAGTTGGTGCTGTGTGGGATATTTATCATGGTATCGACGAGATTATCAATAGGGATATTAGTGATAGAAAATTAGCTACAGCATATTTAGTATCAGGAGTGACTAGCTTGGTACTTGTGGGGGTGGCTATCAAATGGCAGTTATTATTAACATTATTGGGGCCGATGGGTATAATCATATGCACTTTAGCGTTTTTTGGTTCTGCTATCTATATCCTTACACAAGATAAAGATAAAATACAAAAATGGCTGTTGGCATGTCAGTGGAGAAAAATTCCTGAGGGAGAAACTGGTGTTCCTCATATGTGGGCAGACGGCTTGCAAGAAGCAAAGGCATATGAATCAGAGGTGCTGAGGTAATAGAAGTAAAAAATAAATTAGTAGAAAAAAATGTAATTATTTCAGATGTAATGAAATGGACTAGGAGTGATATCACATGTCAATGTATAAAGGGTTATTTACCCCCTATGACTTTAATCGGTCGTTAACTGAACAGGAAATGGCCCACCAACTTCATCAATGGAGTCCTCACCCTGAATTTCCTCTTGTTAATGATAATAATACGGTGATTAAAATGAATTCAACGTATATGGAAGTTGTTGACAGGTACTATGGCCCTAAAGGATTTCCTAGCTTAATGATGGGAATTCCTGCTATGGTTCTAATTGGTGGGTTTATTTTAATTTGTGCTATCGCTTTTAATCGTTCTATCTTATCTGATACATATCATTGGAATTTCAATGATATTTTATGGGGAGGGATATTTTCGGCTATATTTATTTTTGGTATATGGTTTTGTTTAAGTATTACTTTAAAAGAATGGTTCAGAAAAACCCATTACCCTATTCGATTTAATCGAAAAACAAAAATGGTCCATGTTTATCAGATTGATGGGACTATTTTATCCGCACCATGGAGCAAGATATTTTTTACATGTTATGATGGTGTCAGTAAAACAAGTGATATGAGAGGCTGGGGAATTGATGGCCATATTCTGGCGGAAGATAATATTACAGTGTTAAAAACATTCAGCTTACCTTATTATAGCCATTGGGAAGATCTTTCAGCTTATTGGGAATTTGTACGTTGTTATATGGAAGAAGATGTATTGGATGATCTTGCTAAAACCATTTATATGTGCCCTCCGGTTTCGAACAGAAAGGAAGGTTATATCTTTGGTCTTCAATATCAATTTCGTTATTCCTCTAAGATAGAATATATCAGATTATTAGGGCTTCCATTCACATTAATGGAGAATTTTTCCCGTTATATCTCTATGCTAACCAGTAAAATTCCACAATGGCCAGAGGAAGTTGAAAATTCCTGTGAAATTAACCCTGATGATCCGATTGATGTAAGTTATAAAACTCGTAATTCTAACTTATGGAGATATACCTTTGCCTGTATGACTGAGGAAGATTATAAACAAAAAATGGAAGCTGTAGAACGTATAAGAAAAAAATTAGCAATACGTTATAAAGAAAATTATTAATCATATATTTTAGCATGTATTTAATCCGTTTTCTGTATTGAATACATGTCTAATTGGTACATAGTAATGTCAATGAATTTTTTAGTAAAAGCATCATGTCGCATTTAACAGGATTATTTACCCCCTATTCACCACCCAATCGTTCGCTTACTGAACAAGAAAAAAGAGAGCGCTTATACCAAGGTCAACTGCATCCTGATAATCCATTGATTAATGACAATGATACCGTTATCAAAATGAATTCAACCTATCTGGAAACAGTTGATAAGCATTACTCTGTTAAAGGTTTCCCAAGTTTGATAAGTTTTGGTATTGCTGTTACTTTGCTATGCATTATGGGTTTTGGTAGCTATAGAGTTATTGAAGCTCATCATTTAAGAAATGAACCGCTAGGTTATTCTTTGTTGGTTATTAATAGCATTATTGGTCTTATCATATTTGTCAGTTTAAAAATCACTTTGAAAGAATGGTTTATAAAAACTCATTATCCCATTCGGTTTAACCGGAAAAATAAAATGGTATATATTTTTCAGGTAGATGGTACGGTTTTATCTGTACCTTGGGATAGTGTTTTTTTTACAATTACAGGAGGAAATAAATGGGGAATTGTTGGGCATATTTTAGCTGATGATAATGAGAGAATTTTAAAAACATTCAATTTGGCTATTTTTGAACCTAAATCGAATCTTCCTGGTTATTGGGAGTTTATTCGTTGTTATATGGAAGAGGATGTATTAAAACAGATACAAAAAACTATTTTTTTGTGTCCTCCAATCTCAGAGAGAAAAGAAGGTTATATATTTGGTCTTCAATATCTCACTCGTGTAGATACTAAATATGACTGGATTTTTCGATTGCCATTTTTCTTGTACAGCATGTTGGAAGCATTTTCTCGCTATATTGCCATGCAAACCAGTAAAATCCCACAGTGGCCGGAAGAGGTTGAAAGAGAATGTCAGATTGATTTTGATGATCCGATAGATGTGAGTTATAAAAATAATATTCCCTATGTATGGCGGTACGTACTGGCAGGTTTAAAAAAGAAAGATCATCTTCAATTTTATAAACAGAGAGGTTTGGCAGTTAGACGTATCAGAAGAAAAGTTACAAGACATCATAAAGCAAAAGAATAATAAGGTTCGGCATGTATTTAATGGTTTTTGTATTGAGTACATGTCTAATTGATACATAATAATACCAATGAATTTTTTTAGTAAAATTATATGTCACATTTAACAGGGTTATATACTCCTTATTCAGTTAACCGTCCGTTAACTCAACAAGAAAAAATAGATCAGTTTCATCAAGGTAAACCACATTGTGAAAGTGAATTTATCAGAGATGGAGATACTGTCATTAAAATGAACTCAACCTATCTGGAAACAGTTGATAGATATTATGTGGATAAAGGCAATGCAAGCTTAGTTACCTTTGTCATTTTTATAGCTATCTTTGGATTATTTTTGTATGGATATGTGATTTTTTTTGAACGCTATTTTTTAGAGGAAGAAATTCCTCAAAGATATGATTTTATTATTGTTACCGCAATGTTTTCTCCAGTATTATATTTTTGTCTTAAATTAACACTAAAAGAATGGTTCAAAAAGACGCACTATCCTATTCGTTTTAATAGAAAAAATAAGATGATATATGTCTACCAAGTTAGCGGTAATGTATTATCTATCTCTTGGAATAAAGTGTTTTTTACTTATGCTAAAGGAAAGGGTGCATTTCCAGAGTGGGGTATTGATGGGCATATATTGGCAGAGGATAAGAAAACTGTATTACAAACATTTAGCTTAGGTTATTACGGTAGCAGACGTGAACTATCAGGTTATTGGGAGTTTATCCGCTGTTATATGGAGGAAGATGTTGTAAAAGAATTAGCTGAAACTATTATTATGTGTCCTCCGATAGCAGATCGAAAAGAAGGCTACAAATTTGGACTACTGTATAGTTTTCGCTTGTGTTCAAGATTCGATTGGATCCGCTTTATTGTATTACCGATGATCCTATTGGAGTCAGTATCTCGCTATATTGCTATGCGAACAAGCAAAATTCCACAATGGACAAATGAAGTTGAGAAGGCTTGTCTGATTTCTCCCAATGATAATGTTGATGTTAGTTATAAAAATAATATCCCAGATTTATGGCGGTATACATTCGCTAACCAAAAGCTAGATAGCTATATTAAACTGTATAGAAAGAAGAAAAGAGCCGCAAGACGTATAGATAAGATAGTTTCTAAACGTACTGAAACTCAGGGGAAATAGTTTAAAAAATATCTACTTTGATGCTCATGGCAAATTAGGATTTACATTATGTCAATTTACAAGGGGTTATTTACCCCTTATTTACTTAATCGCAAGCTGACTGAACAAGAAAAAAGAGATAGGCTTTGTCAAGGCCAGCCACATCCTGACAACCCACTGGTTACTAATGATGATACAGTGATTAAAATGAATTCAACGTATCTGGAAACTGTTGATAGATATTATACATTCAAAGGTTTTCCTAGCCTTATATCATTTTTGATGACTATTGTTTTTCTTATAGGTCTAATTTGTTTTTCCATTACTTCTTTTTTAAGGCATGTTCTACGTGATGAACCGTTAGAATCTGGTGATTCTTATCTTATAGTGTTTTGTATTATCTTTTTATTTTTTACTGTGTGTGCCACTTCGAGTGTTTTTTTAAAAGAGTGGTTTAGAAAAACCCATTATCCTATACGATTTAATCGAAAAACACAGATGGTATATGTTTATCAAGTGAATGGGACTGTTTTAGTAGCACCTTGGAGTGATATTTTTTTTACGCTTTATGAAGGAAAAGGGATAGGACTGGGATGGGGAATTGATGGTCATATTCTTGCAGATGATAAAGAAACTGTATTGCAGACATTCAGTTTAGGAATTTACGATAGCAAAGTTAATATTCCGGGTTATTGGGAATTTATTCGCTGCTATATGGAAGAAGATGTACTAGATGAACTTCCTAAAACTATTTTTTTATGCCATCCAATTTCGGAAAAAAAAGAAAGCTATATTTATGGCCTTCAGTACATTCTTCGCGTTGATACTAAATGGGATTGGTTCTATAAATTACTACTTGTTCCATACTATCTGTTGGAATCATTCTCTCGGTATATTGCAATGCAAACCAGTAAAATACCTCAGTGGCCAGAAGAGGTTGAGGAAAAATGTGAGGTTGCAGTTGATGATCCAGTTAATGTGAGCTATAAAAATAATATTCCATATGTATGGCGATATTTTTTAGCTAATTTGAAAATGAAAGATCATTTAAAGTATCATAAACAGCAAATGATAGCGGTAAACCGTATAAAAAGACGAGTAACTAAGCGACATAAAATACAAAACACATAGTTGTATATAGGTATGCATTTGATAATATTTTAATTATTTAATGCATATCCTATTTTTCATATGAGATATTTTTTACTAGAAAAACATAAATCTTGACAGAATTATATGCGTATTAAAGAAATCATAAAAGGAAAATATGGTGGTAAATTATAAAAG
>NZ_CAWQMW010000172.1:0-22056 GCF_963895965.1 Xenorhabdus sp. PB30.3
GGCTCAGTTGCAGCTTTTTTTACTGTGTTATTCATAACCGAAATTATTGATTGGATTTTTTAAATTGTTATTTTCATCAAGTGCTATTATTAAATAATAGATGTGTACGCCTTATTTAAAACACACGCCAATATTTCTAATTAATAAAAATTATATTACAGCAATAGAGGAAAATGACATGTTAAATAAAATAATTAATAGAGGAATGGAAATATTAGTTTATTCTATGACTATGATATTTTTTAGTATTATTTCATCCTATGCCGCCGTTATTCCACCCGGTATACAACTGAATGAAAAACAGGAGGTTATTCGTAATAATGGTGCAGAACCTGCATCACTTGATGTTGATAAAGCTGAAGATAATGTTTCACTGAATATTATCAATGATTTTTTTGAAGGATTAGTCGGAACGGATAAAAACAATAAAATTGAACCCAGATTGGCTGAAAGCTGGGAAACAAAAGATAATAAAACGTGGGTGTTTCATTTAAGAAAAGGTATCAAATGGTCTGATGGCACACCTATAACCGCCCATGATGTTGTTTTCAGCTGGCGGCGATTGGTTGAGCCAGCTACAGTTTCTCCTTATGGTAGCTATCTTGCTGATGCTTTTGTTGTCAATGCGCAAGCTATTCTTAATGGCCAGAAGAAAGCGGAAGAATTGGGTGTTAAAGCGCTGGACGATGCGACGGTTGAGGTTAAATTGGAGAAACCGGTTGGTTATTTTCTACAAATGTTAGCCTTTCCGATTCTGTACCCGATTAGTGAAAAAGTAGTGACAAAATATGGTGATAAATGGGTAAAACCTGAATATTTTGTCTCTAGTGGGCCATTTAAGCTATCTGAATGGCATGTTAATGAAAAGGTTGTTGGAGTCAGAAATCACTATTATTGGGATGATAAAAATACAGTAATTAATAAAGTCACGTATCTACCCATCTCGTCAAATAAATCAGAATTAAACCGTTATTTAGCCGGAGGGATTGATATAACATTTACTATCCCGTTAGAAGACTTTGCTTCATTAAAACGAACAATAGGAGGACAGATTCATATTACACCGCTTCTGAGTACATATTATTATGATTTTAATAATAAAAAATATCCGTTTAATGATGCCAGAGTCAGACAGGCGTTAAATTTATCTTTGGATCGGGATATTATTGCTAATCGGGTTGTTGCTCAGGGCCAGTTACCTGCTTATACCATATTGCCACCGGGGATTGGCGGGTTTAAATTTAACTTACCGGAATATGCTGCGTGGACACAGGAACAACGAAATAAAAAAGCACGGGAATTATTAGCTGAAGCAGGTTTTAATAAGAATAATCCGCTTAAATTTAACCTGGTCTATAATACCTCAGAGCAACATAAAAAAATTGCAATTGCTGCTGCTTCTATGTGGAAAAAGAATCTTGGTGTTATTGCTAAATTACAAGCCGAAGAATGGAAAGTCATGCTGGATAATGAACATCAGGGTAAGTTTGATGTTGTCAGGGGAGGATGGGTTGGAGATTATAATAATCCTGTATCCTTTTTAAATATATTCAGTACTAACCAGAGTAATAATACTTCATTCTATTCAAATAAAGAGTTTGATAATTCGGTGGAAAAAGCGGGAGAAACCAATAATCAGGCTGACTTTCAGAGGTCTGTTGATATTTTGATAAAAGATGCTCCTATTGCACCCGTTTATTACGCTGTGACTGCGGTATTAGTAAAACCTTATATTGGGGGATATTATGCCAATATATCCGGATTTACAGCCACGAAAGATCTTTTTGTCATTAAGCATTAATAAACTCAACATAAATAATGAGGAAGATAGCCCTATGCAGAAAGTCACAATTATTACGGGTGGTTCCCGTGGTATTGGTAAAGCAACAGCGCTTGATCTGGCAAAGAAAGGGCATCATGTTTGCATTAGTTATCGTTCTCGTAGAGAACGCGCACAGGAAGTTGTGGACATGATCCAAAGCCTGGGGCAATCGGCACTGGCTGTTCAGATGGATGTAACCGATGAACAGCAGGTTATGGCTCTGTTTCAGAAGGCGGAAAAGGAACTGGGGTATATCACTGGGCTGGTGAATAATGCGGGCATTTTAAAGGCTCAGACTACCATTGAGCAGCTAACCGCTGAGCGTTTGAATGAAATGTTTGCTACCAATATCACGGGCTATTTTTTGTGTGCCAGAGAGGCAGTCAAAAGAATGGCTTTCCGGCATGGGGGACAGGGTGGGGCGATTGTTAATGTTTCATCAGCAGCGGCAAGGCTGGGGGCTCCCTATGAATATATCGATTATGCTGCTTCAAAAGGGGCTGTAGATACATTGACCACGGGGTTATCTCTGGAAGTTGCGGCACAGGGAATAAGGGTAAATACCGTTCGACCCGGATTAATTTATACCGAAATCCACGCTGATGGCGGTGAACCGAACAGGGTTGACAGAATTAAAGATTCCCTGCCGATGAAAAGAGGCGGGCAGCCTGAAGAAGTCGCAGCAGCGATTGCATGGTTGCTATCTGATGATGCATCGTATGTAACGGGTAATTTTATGGATTTGGCGGGGGGAAAATAGACTTTCGATTTTTTGGAACTAAGAACTCAACCGGAGAAAATGGCGTATTTTTCCGGTTGAGTTATCTGGCAGGTTGCGACAAAAAGTTTGACATTATTGCTTAGGTTTAAGAATTATTTTCCCGAACGTTATTTCAATATTAATGGGTTGCTTTATCAATTGGCTGTCAGTTAGCCAGTCGCCGGCAAGATAGAGTTCTCCATTTTCACGAATATTATCTATTCCCTGTTCTGGCTTGTTTTCAATTTGGTGGATCAGATTAGTAAGATCAGTCTCGGGGGCAAGCAGAGAAAGAATTATCCCATCTGAGTGCTGGGATATATGAAAGAGTGAATCAGAAATAAACCCGGCATCACTGAGTTTGCTGCCACTGAGGGTTAACTCGGGGATATCAGTGTGGCGAAATAAAACATGAAGACTCATTTGACGTTCCTTGTGTCATTTGGAGATTTCGTAATACTTTAGCAGTACTTTAAGTGGTGAGAAAATTATGTTGTGAGAAGTGTTAATCTTATTCAGGAAATAAAAACCCTGCCGATATTATCAGGCAGGGTTTTGCATTAAATCACTTAATTAAAGCGAATTAGGCTGCATTAATGCCATACTGAGCACAAACAGATGCCAGACCACCCGCATAGCCCTGACCGACTGCACGGAATTTCCACTCACTATTGTGGCGGTATAGTTCACCGAACAGCATCGCAGTTTCAGTCGAAGCATCTTCAGTCAGGTCATAACGGGCAACTTCAGCTTGTGTGTCATCGTTAACCAGACGAATGAACGCACCTGAAACCTGTCCGAAGCTCTGACGACGAGTCTGAGCATCATGAATAGTGACAACAAAAACGATTTTATCTACATCAGCAGGGATCTGATCCAGTTTGATTTTCAGTGATTCATCATCACCATCCCCTTCACCGGTGCGGTTATCGCCAGTGTGCATAATAGAGCCTTCGGAAGATTTCAGATTGTTGTAGAAAATGAAATCAGCATCACCGCGTACTTTGCCATTTGCTGCCAGCAGGAACGCTGAAGCATCAAGGTCAAAGTCCTGTCCGTCAGTCGCGCGGGCATCCCAGCCGAGACCGATCAGAACATTTTTCATTGTTGGCGCTTCTTTGGTCAGAGAAACGTTACCGCCTTTAGAAAGAGATACACCCATTATTTTTTCCTCATTTATTTATGGATTTAGCTTGTTTTTTCTTTTTCGGGAAACAGCAGACTGGCAATAATACCGGCAGCCAGTACCCCGAGTACGACAAACAGACTGGCTGTCGCCGAAATGGAATAACCGTGGTGGAACATATGTTCAGATGCGTTAAGTCCTAATTTGATAGCAATAAAGAACAGCAGGACAATAACGGCTTTTTCCAGATGAACGAGATACTTTTTCAGTGCCTCCAGTACAAAGTAGAGTGTACGCAGACCTAAAATAGCGAACATCATGGCACTGTAAACGATTAATGGCTCACGGCTGACAGCAATAACCGCAGGAACAGAGTCAAAAGCAAACATGACGTCAGAAAGTTCAACCACAGCCAGACATAGCATCAGTGGCGTGGCATAAAGAGCTGCTTTACCGACACGCCCTGCTTTTTCACTATTAGTTTTATTACTGCTGGTTCTACGACCAATAGTTACATCAGCATTTTCTGGTTTTGCCAGTTCTGCATCGACTTCTTTCTGGGTAAGCATGAAATCATGACCGCGCAGTTTTGGCCAGATTGGGAAGAAACGCTTCACCAAACGGTAGGCTAGGTGTTGTGAGTAATCTTCGATTTCATCATCATTGTCACCACTTTTCAGCATCATAACTGCTGTCCAGCCGACGATGGCGGCAAAAACCATTTCAACCCACGGCCCCAGTGTCAGCAGGCTTGCCCCGATAGCAACAAAAATACCACGGAAGACAATGGCACCGATTATGCCCCAGTAAAGAACGCGGTGGCGATAACGATCCGGGACAGCGAACCAGGAAAAAATTGCCATAATGACGAACAGGTTATCGACGGAAAGCACCTTTTCCAGTGCATAACCGGTGATAAACAGGCTTGCGACTTCAGCACCGTGATGGACAAACAGGAATCCCGCGAAAACAAAAGCAACAGCAACCCAGAAGACAGACCAAAGAGCGGCACTGCGCAGCGAAATCGGCTTATCATGACGATGCATAAAGAGGTCGATAAAGAGCGCACCAACCGACAGAATAATAAATACAGCAACGGTTTCCATCGGAAAACCAATGTGCGTGGATACCATGAAGTAAGCCTCTTAATTATCCGCGATTACAGATCGAAATCTGCCGGTACAAAGCCTAAGGCTGTGCATATTTCTCTGGCAGCATTTTTTTCATCGTTATCAAAGTCGCCATCACTTTTGGCAACAGCAATCCCGACACGTAAAGCAAGCTGTGCTGCTTCTGGCTGTTGCTTCAGCGCCATAATGTATTTCATCGCTTCGCCTTTGCCGATATCAGCATCAAATTCATAGCTGCTGACCAGCTTGTTGAAGAAGTTGATAATTTCAGTCGTATCGAATACTTTCAGTTCAGGGGAACTTTTGATGAATCCCACCATTTTCTGTTTTTCTTCAGAACTGACACCGTTACTTGCCATTGCGACATGCGCGCACACAGCAACAGTTCCTTCCATGAATTTTTTGTTTTTGAAACGGCCAACCTGATTGGTAAGCTCTTCGCGGCCTGCACTGAATGCCGATTTGATTTTGTTTAAAAAGGACATAAGTCCCTCCGTTAGTTTGTATAACGCGTATGTATTAAACGTATTATTTACTGCCTGATGTCCAGCGAAAGCCCCAGCCAAAAGCCTGATCCATCTCTTTATGACCACTAAAATACTGGTTGATACGCTCTACCTGAATAGCACCGTTGTCATTAACAAGACGGGCAATCGCACACATATTTTTGCGGTTATGCCCTTCTGTCAGACGGGTTTCAATCGGAGGCTGGCCATTGACGTAAATCGTGACAATACCATCCGTATTGTTCCAGCTCGGTACACCTTCGTAGATAAAGGCATAGATCAGAACTTCACGGATATTTTTCCATTCAAGACCATTGATATGAAGCCATTCACCATCAGTAACACTGCCTGTGCGATCATCCCCCTGCAACTGGACATAAGGCTCGCTATGATAAGCACCGAAACCGTTCCCTAATGCCTGTATAACGTCACGGGTGCCATCGCGGAGCCGGACGAAAGCACCGAGATCCAGATCTACCCCTTTACTGGTATTAAACAGGTTCTGAAACATTCCACGGCTGGCAGGAGCTGCTCCCTGATTCCAGTTAAGATTGACGCGGATCTCACCGAAGTTGTCACGTTTACTCAGGCTGATAGCGGGTTTTTCTTTCGTCAGAGAAACCTTGCTTAGATTGACACTTTTCGGTTCAGGAGTTGGTGGCGACGCTGGCGCATCATCGACAATATCGACACCAAAATGTTCTGCCAGAGGCTTTAGGCCACCATTAAAACCCTGAGCAATAAAGCGAAACTTCCATTCACCGTTACGGCGATAAAGCTCACCGAGGATCAACGCGGCTTCTGTACGCCCCTGAACTTCAACCTGCCCCTGTAAAATCACATTCCCATTCAGTTCGACCTGAATAGAAAGGCTGTGAAGGCTGGAGATAGTCTGGCTGCCGTCGCAGGTCGCGGTGAATGCAACTTTTTGGACGTCTTGCCGAAGAGCCGGCAGGTTAACGGAAAACGCGGTATTGGTATTACCGCCGGACAGGCGAATGGTGTTATCGTCATTATCCGGCTGCCCATAAAAGACCATATCCGGATCGCCCTGTACCTTACCATCAGCATACAAACGGAAAGCGGAGACATCGACTGCTGAACCTGAAAGTACCCTGATGGTCAGCATTTGATTGGAAACGGGGGCATTTCCCCCCGGAGTCAGATTCATCAGCGCACCACCGTTTCAACGATTTGTGGATACATATCATCAATGGTACGCCCACGGCAGGGAACCCCATGTGCGGTGAAATCCCACATACCGTTATTACGGCGCAGGGAAGAGATAATAATGCCGGTATGAGCACCCTGTTCGTTTAACTGGTAGCGCGCCAGCTCTTTGCCGTTTTGATCAACAACCCGGCAGAACGCATTTTCAACATCGTTGAAGGTTTGACCGCGGAAACTATTAACGGTAAAGGCAAGGTATTCAACATTGGCAGGCAGTTTAACTAAATCGACGCTGATGACTTCATCATCCCCGTCGCCTTCTCCTGTCAGATTGTCGCCACTGTGCCTTACCGAACCACATTCGGATTTAAGCTGGCCGAACCAGACAATGTCAATGGAATTGCCGGATGCATCGAGCAGAATGCAGCTGGCATCCAGATCAATTTCATTACTGTCTCCGCCGAACAAACGTGACAGGAAGCCTTTTTTTTGAGCTACTGGATCCCATCCCAGACCAAAATCAATTTTAGCCAGCGAAGTACTCTGCTTGGTCAGCGAAACGGACTGATTTTTACTCAATGAAACCATTAATAACACCTCTTATTTATCGGTGAATTGTTTTATAAGTGATTTGTTTTTTATCGTGAATCGCTATCAGTGAATTGCGATAATTTCACTTATGTAGAAAATCATAATATGACCAGATATATGGCTGAAATCCTGTCATATTATGATCCTCACAAATTGCAACTATCTGTTAAATTTATGATAGAGAGCAATCTGGCTTCGTGTTTTATCATTTCTTTTCCATGGAGAAAAGTCAAACAAATTCTTATTTAAAAAATCATATTATGATTGACATTGAGTGTGGCTAAGCTCTAGACTTCGGTGCATATTTCACCGAATTTGAACTAGAAAACGGACGTAACAAATTTGACTAATGCCTATTTAGCAATAGGCGTTGTTCGGATAAAAAAATTTGGTTTATGAAAGGGAAATTTGTTTTATGAAAGAATCACTACTGCCTTTGCCTCACTTCCTGAAATTACTGAAATTCTTTTAAAAGGCTTCTGTATGACCGCATGTAATCATCTTCAGCGTCACTCATTCCCGATTAATAAAAAACAAAGCTATCAAAAACAGTTAAACAGCGGAACCTTAACTGTGACAGCTGAGTGTGGTGAAACGTCTCTGGAAGCATTGTTTGATATTGCTGAACGTCGTAATCCGAAAAGGGCATTCTTATTTGTCAGTAAAGTGTTAGGGCGTCATATTCCGGTCAGTCCGTCTATTATGCGTACAGTTTATCAGCAGTTGTCAGATAAATTCCCAGTTGATCTTCCCGGGCCGGTGCTCTATATCGGGATGGCAGAAACGGCGGTGGGGCTGGCGGCGGGGGTTTTTCAGGAAACCCGGCATAAAGTCACTTCTCCGATATTTCTGACATCAACACGCCATCCGGTTGAAGGTGAGTTGTTGTGTGAGTTTAAGGAAAATCATAGTCATGCAACAGACCACCTGATCTACTGGCCGCAAGAAGAACATTTGCGCCAGCGGGTCAGCCATGCCCGTACACTGGTTCTGATTGATGATGAAGCAACGACTGGCAATACTTTTCTCAATCTGCTTGAGGCATTGCGTTGTGCCGGGCTGGAACATATTGAACATATCATTACAGTGACTCTGACGGACTGGAGTGGGCAAAGCATCATAAAACGCTGTCCGCTTCCTGTCTCAGTTATTTCCCTGATAGAAGGTGAGTGGCAATGGGATGCGGATAGTTCAGCTCCTGTGCCCGTTATGCCTGCGGTGAATGTCACGGCACGGGGAAAAGTCGATATTATCGGCACACAGAACTGGGGGCGCCTGGGGCTGGACGATATTCAATATGATCTGGGTGCTGAGATCCCGGCTAACGTTGGTGAAAAGGTCTTGGTGTTAGGCTCCAGCGAGTTTGTCTGGCAACCATTTTTGCTGGCAGAACGCCTTGAACAAGAAGGGGCTGCCGTGAAATTTGGTTCGACAACCCGTTCTCCTATTTCCTGCGGGCACGCTATTCAGTCTGTGATGGCATTTACCGATAATTATGGTCTGGGGATCCCCAATTTTCTTTATAACGTAGCGCACCAGCAGTTTGATCGCGTTCTACTCTGCCTTGAAACACCTAAAGCTGCAGTTGATCCAAATTTGATAGAGCAATTATCTCTGGTTGCACCAGTGATAGAGATTGTGACTTATGATTAAGCCCGTATTTTTTACTGATCTGGACGATACGTTATTTCAAACCCGCCGGAAAATAAATGAGCTGTCGGATATTACTTCGCTTCGCGTAGCTACTGTAGACAGGCAGCAGGCTCCTCATAGTTATATGACAGAACAGCAGGCTATGCTGGTTGACTGGTTACTGTCGAATGCGGAAGTGATTCCTGTGACAGCCAGAAATACAGAGCAGCTTAGCCGGGTACAACTTCCGTTCACTTCATGGCGTATTGCCACTCACGGTGCGGTGCTTCTGACACCGGAAGGGAAGGCGGATCAGGTGTGGCAATCACATATGCTGGCTGAACTTCGGTCTTACCGGGATAAATTGCTGGAATTGGAATGTCTGGGGAATCGACTGATAGCATCCGGTAGTTTTTCTGTATGGTCACGCATTAACTATGAATATGGTGATGTCCCTGTTTATATTTCGGTTAAGTGTAATGAGCATAATCGGGCAGAAGAGCTTAAGACGCTGCTTACAGCAGTGACTCAGGTGATGAGTGATATTTTTGATGACGACGATTTTTATTTTCACTACAACAATAATAACCTCGCTTTTCTACCTAAATGTGTCGATAAGGGATTGGCAACTCAGCATCTTCTGCAAAGGCTTCACGATGAGAGAGGTATTTTTCCTGTTATTGGCATGGGGGATAGCTTAAGTGATCATCGGTTTATGAAATGGTGTGACTGGCTTGCGATCCCTCAACGCAGTCAATTTACTGACACATTAACGGCCTCTTTATTCGGTATGCGGAATCCTACATAAATGAATAGTTTTACTCCTTTTTCTGGCTCTTACGCCAGCGGTGATGTTCATTTCTTACTAAAGCCGGTTCAGATTGAAATGACACCGGTTGAGGTTAAAGAACAGTTAATTCAGTCTGGTGCCCGTCATTATTCGGAGATGTTGAGTCAGGAGCCAGAACCGACCTCTTATCACATTGAATTGTTTGATAAAGCGCTAGAAATAGGAGCAACCAGACTGGCAACTGAAGTTGTTATGCTTGCCAAAGCTCTGATATCACGCTTTGGCGACACACCTATTGTGCTAGTGAGCTTAGTCAGAGCGGGAGTTCCTCTGGGTGTGATGTTACATCAGGTTTTACGGGATATGGGGCAATGTTCGTATCACTATGGGATCAGTATCATACGGGATCGTGGCATTGATGATACGGCGCTCTCGTATATAGAACAGCAACATGGGACGGCTGGTCTGGTATTTGTGGATGGCTGGACAGGTAAAGGTGCGATTACAGCAGAATTATCCCGTTCATTAGCGGGACGGCCGGGTTATTCAGGCATTCCCCGTTTGGTCGTACTGGCCGATCCGTGTGGATGTTCATGGCTGGCGGCCAGTGATGATGATTGGTTAATTCCCTTTGGGATCATGGGAGCACCGGTATCAGGGTTAATATCGCGTTCAATCTGGAATGAAAATGGATTGCATGGATGTGTGAAATGTGATCATCTGAGTGAGTTTGAATGCAGTGGCATGCTGGTTGATACTGTTGCTGAATGCCGGGAACGTCTGGATTTGACCGCCATACCTGCGGCTGACTGGCAACCTCAGGAAAAAATGGTTTTGCTGGAATTAAGTAAGAAAGTTATTTCCACTCTTGCTGATTTATATGAGGTCAATAGCATTAATCGTATCAAACCGGGAATTGCGGAAGCAACGCGTGCTGTGCTGAGGCGTGTTCCTGAACAGGTACTTGTCCGTTCTAAAAATGATCCTGACGTGGCTTTGCTGGTTTATCTGGCACAGCAGAAAAATGTTGCCATCACAGAAGTAGGTAATTTGATTGGCCAATATCGGGCAGTCACGATTATCAAAAAAGTAGCATAAAAAAGGTGGTCCGATGAAACAGAACCCTTTCGCAAACCAGCTTGGCGCGACACTTTATATACCAGCGACCCGCCCAGATATTCCGGAAATTATCCTGTGTAATAAAGTTGTGGGATTACGTTCTTTGGTGATTTGTCTGGAGGACTCAGTCGTAGAAGAGGATATTCCCGTCGCTATCGAAAACCTCGTATCTGTATTACAGATACTGGCTGCGGCTAAGGGTTCAGCCGCTAATACTGATCATTATCCATTGATTTTTATCCGTCCACGGAATGAATCCATGGGACGATATCTGGTCAATTCTGTTGATCTTAGCCTTGTCACGGGTCTGGTATTACCTAAATTCACGCAATCATTATTACCTGAATGGTGGGATATTATTGCTTCAACGCATCTTGGCGTGATGCCGACACTGGAAACTGAAGATGTTTTTGATGTGCAGCAAATGAATTATTTGGCCGATAAGCTAAAATCTCATCCTTTCTGCGAGCGGGTCATCGCGCTACGTGTTGGTGGTAATGATCTGATGAATCTTATTTCGATACGTCGTTCGCGTGAACTCACGTTATATGATGGCCCAATGGGGTATGTGATAAAAATGCTGGTGGCTGTTTTTGGTTCACGTGGTTTTTATTTAACAGCTCCCGTTTGTGAGCATATTGATAATCTGGAGTTACTTGAGAAAGAGCTTGTATTGGATATTGCTCATGGGTTTGTCGGGAAAACAGCTATTCATCCACGGCAAATAGAGCATATCCATAAGGCATTGATGGTGAACAACCATGATTATGCTGATGCCTTAAAAATCCTTAATACAAAGCAGGCGGTATTTAAGTTTCAGGGCGCAATGTGTGAACCGGCTACACACTGGCGCTGGGCTGTAAATATTCTGGAACGGGCGAAATATAATGGTGTCTGTTCAGGAAGTGAAACTGAAAATTATGGGGTTTTTAACTCGCTTTAATATTGATTTACCAGCATGAGAAGCTATGCTGGATGCTGTGTTTATATATTAGGAAGTTACCGTATTCCTGACTTGGTAATTGAAAACGATGTTACTTAGCCCCAAACAACTCAGAAATTTTAAATTAACTTTGCTGCTTTCTCATGAAAGACCTGTCAGCAAGGTAAAAGTGATCGAGGCACTTAGTTGTTCTGGTCCAACATTGACTCGTACTTTAAGGGAACTAAGGGATCACTATCGTGCTGATATCCGGTTTAGCAAAATTGGAAATACTTACCAACTAGTAGATAAGGGGTTATTGACCAGAAAAGAGGTGCGCAGGATTGAAGAGCTGCTCACTCAGCATAATAACTTTGAATTAAAGGAAGCTACCAGCCACGTTTTCCTTGATAAGGAAAAGAAGAAACCGGTTTCCCTGTCATTGCGGATGTCTGTCATCCGAAAAATAGATGGGCTATCCAATCGGCTTGGAACGAGCAGAAGTGAGATAGTTGAAATGTTCGTAGATAGGTTTATCGACGAATTACAGAAAGAAACCGTTAATGGTAACTCACGAAAAAGAACGGAGTCCCTTAATGCCAGCAAGTAATATTGAGCTGGCATTAGGGCGGGTAAGATTTCTTTCTAATGATGATGGCGTGTGAGTTTATCCAGATATCCCATCACAAATGCTGATACCACAAAAGTGAGATGGATAATTACATACCACATTAATTTACTGTCCGGCACATTCCGGGCATCCATAAAAACACGCAGTAGATGAATGGATGAAATGGCAACAATGGAAGCCGCAACTTTGTTTTTAAGCGAAGTGGCGTCCATTTTTCCTAACCAGTTTAATTTCTCTTTGTGCTCTTCGATATCTAATGTTGAAACAAAGTTTTCATAACCGGAGAACATGACCATCACTAACAACCCGCCAACCAGAGCCATATCAATCAGAGAAAGCAAAGTCAGGATCAGCTCTGATTCAGCAATGGAAAAAATATGTGGCAGGACGTGAATGATTTCCTGAAAGAATTTTATAGCCAGTGCAAATAAAGCCAGTGATAAACCAAAATAAACAGGTGCAAGTAGCCAACGGGAGGCATACATTGTGTTTTCAATAAATCTTTCCATGTTGTTCTGAATATGTTGCAAAAGGAGCTGCATTATAGATCAAGATCGTGCGTGAGCTAATAGATATCAACGAACCCTGAATTCTGATTCTAGTTTACTGACCCCTAATCCATTCATCTTTTCCACTTTGATCTGTACAGGGATACGCTCTTTCATGGCTTCAACATGGCTGATAACACCGATAGTTTTCCCGGTTGCATTAAGGTGATCAAGTGCATCCAGTGCGATATCGAGAGTTTCAGAATCCAGTGTGCCAAATCCTTCATCAAGAAACAGGGATTCTATCTGGGTTTTGTTGCTCACCAAATCAGATAGTGCTAATGCCAGTGCCAGACTGACAAGAAAGCTTTCACCGCCGGAAAGCGTTTTGGTATCCCGAATAGCGTCGGCTTGCCACATATCAACCACTTGTAACTCAAGGCCAACATCATCCTTGTTTTGTCGTTTGCGTTGCAGGTAGTAACGGCCATGTAATTTTTCTAACCGGCTATTCGCCAGATGCACCAAATGATCCAGTGTCAGACCCTGAGCAAAACGCCGGAATTTAGCACCATCCGCAGAGCCGAGCAGGTTATTGAGATAGCTCCAGTCATCATAATTCTGTTGTGAGAGAGCTATTTGATCTAACAATTCCTTCTGGTGATGTCTACTGTTGGCATCACTGGTGAGCCGGTTTTTGACTTCACCTTGCTGCTGGTTATTTTGTTTTAATTCATTGGCGGTATTACTTAACAACTCAGCTAGTTGTGATGGTTCAAACTGCTCCAACAGTGACGGTGATTTTTCCCTGTGGCGCTGTAACAGAGTTTCAGATTCGTGGCACCGTGTTTTAGCTTGCAGATTCTGTTTGGCAAGTTGTTCTTGCAGCCGTTGAAGATTTTCTCGTTGTTCCGGCATCAGTAAAGCCTGTTCAAAAGAGGCTTGATTAAGAAACCCTTGTTGTTGCAGACCTTGCTGGAAGGTGTCGGATGCCTGTTTGTATGCGGCTTCGGCAATATGGCAGCTTCGTGTGATTTCACCCGCAGCACCCGTTAATTGATTTACCTGATTCTGTAACTGTTGTAGATCAGCAGTGGCTTGTGTACAGGCATTACCCAGTTCGCTCGCTTTTTGCTGCAATTCCTGACGTACAGTGTTGACGGATTGTTCGCCAAATAATTGGTAACGTTCCTGCTGGGTTTGCTGCAATACCTGATTCTGCTGTTGTTGCTGTTCAGTCAATATTTGTTGTTTATTGATTATTCTGCTTTTTTGTTTTTCCAGTTCATTCAGTTTGCTTTGCAGGACGGCTTGTTCCTGCTGCAATTGCTGCCATTTTTCGCGGGAACTGTGATAGTTTTTCAATTCAGTTTCACGTTGTTGTAACCAATTTTCTACTTCCTGCGATTCTGGCAGTGTAAACGGCGTATCGTGCAATGTATTGATTAATTGCTCTGTTGTTGTGGCATATTCTGCTTCTGCCTGATGGAGTTCAGCCGTATTTTCCTTCAATTGCTTCTGATATGACTCTTGCCTGACTTTTTCCAATGCTGATTTTTGTTCATCTGATTTGGATTGTTCACGATGAGCTGAGAGTGTTTTTTCTGCAATTTGGTACTGTTTTTCAGCCTGCGTCAGTATTTCATATTGTTTCTGAGATTGGGTATAGGCTGACTGGCGCAGGGTAATAAAGTGTCTGACAGGTTTAGCTTCCATTGGTAATTCGGGTGCTTGCAGTTGTTGGCAGTGGTGCTGCCATTGTGTAGTAATTTCTGCCAGCTGAGATGTGAAACGTTCTATGGATTGCTGTAATTGTTCACCCTGTTGTTGCTGGAATTGCTGCTTTTGCTGTAAAGCAGAACGCTCTCCCTGGAGCTGTTCTATTTTTTGACTAAGGATTTTCAGCCGCTCTTCTGATTTTGGCAGGGTGATATTCTGATATTCACTAATCAAAGGGTGGTGATTCGACCCACAAAGTGGGCAGGCTTCCCCCTCTTTGAGCTGATTACGCTCCTGTTCCAGACTGATAATACGTTGTTCCAGACGAATTCGGGCGGTTAAATCCTGATGGTGATGTTGTGTTTCTGTCAGCTGTATCTCAAGGGTATTTAACTGATCAGGTAAAGGTGTCAGGAATGATTGGATTTGTGCAAATTGCGCCTGATTGGTTGAGATCGTTGCCTGTATTTGCTCGATCTGAGGCAGAAAAATTTCCAGCTGGTTTTGTGAATTAAGCTGTGATTGGTAATCTGATAACTGTTTTTGTAGTTGATCGGATGAATATTGGGTTTGTAAGCTCAACAGTTTTTTTTCTGCAAATTCAAGTGAATCCTGTAATGGCTGGCATTGTGCTGCCTGTTTTTCCAGAACTTTATTTAAACTATTCAGATTTTCAGCTGTACGGGCAAGCTCAGTAGCCATTTGTTGTTGTTTTTGTCTGAGCTTGGTTATCTGTTCCTGTTTTTCTTTCTGACGGGAAAAGAGTTGCTGCCATTTCGGTAACTGTTTGTCGAGAGTGCGGAAATGCGGATGTTCTTCATCATATATCTCCAACGCTTTCTGTTCTTTATTCATCGAGGTGTGCTGGCTTTCAGCCAGTTGATACTGGGATGATATTTCAGCTAGTTCCTGATTCTGCACAGTGGCTTCTTTTTCCAGCGTGAGCAGATCCTTAGACTGAATAGCAATCTTATGATCGAGAGGCGTAACCTGCTCTGAGATCAATTTCTCCTGTTGTATATGATGCTGTTGATATTCTTTTTGAGCCTGTTCCAAATTAATCTGTTTTTGTTGAGCGGGTTGCAGTAAAGCAACCTGTCGTTGCAGCTCAAATTGGATTTTTCTGCTTTGCTCATCAAGGCGCTGTTGCTCGCTTAAAGCCCGATTGTACGCATCCCACAATTGCCGGATTTTTTCAGCAGGCTCGCTGGCAGTTAATTGTTGTAACTGGGGGGAGGACTCCTGTATCGCCTGTTCAGTCTGTTGCAGTGATAACTTATGGTTCGCTAGTGACTGTTCCAGCTCATGCTGCCGTACAATCCATTGCTCAGTAATTTGTAAATCTTTTAGCTGCTGACCAAGCTGAATCTCTGCGGCAATCAGCTGTTGCTGTTGATTGCGATACTCTTCCAGTTGTTCCGGCGTTAATAATTCAATTGAAGATGCTTTTGCCTGCTGAATATTCAATTCGGACTGGGCTTCTTTATGGCGCTGATAAATCTCCTGTGACAGAATGCCATAAATTTCTGTACCGGTAAGTTCCTCCAATAAATCAGCCCGATCTTTATCATCGGCATTTAAAAATGCGGCAAAATCCCCCTGCGACAGGAGTATGGACTTAGTAAACCGTTTAAAATCAAGTCCGGTTATTTCAGCAATCTTTTCTTTTTTATCAGGAATTTTGTCAGCCAGAATTTTGCCTGTTTTTTTATCTGCCAACTCTCCTTTCGGTGGCTGGAGTTTTCCATCAGCCTGATTACGGGCACGTCGCTGGCTCCAGAACGCCCGATAAGCAACCCCTTTTACTTCAAATTCGACTTCTGACAGACATTCTGCGGTATGACGGGTCATTAATTCGTTCTGATTGGCTGAAATAGTGCTGAGCCGGGGAGTCTCGTGATATAAGGCAAGGCAGATAGCATCCAGCAGCGTAGTTTTTCCCGCTCCGGTTGGGCCGGTAATGGCGAATAATCCATTGCTGGTAAAAGGCTCGGCTGTGAAATCAATTTTCCATTCACCCTGTAGAGAATTAATATTTTTCAACCGTAAGCTAAGAATTTTCATACTGCATCCTGACCGTTATTTCTGATTATTATTTCTGTGTACGTTGCTGAGTAATGTCATCCAGTGTTTGCCTGAACAGAGTCGTCAGGCGCTGTTTTTGTGGCTGATCGTCAATTTCCGCCATCGCCAGTCGTCGTTCGAAAACTTCGGACACGCTTAATTCAGTCAGCGTCTCTTTATTTTTCTCTGATAATGAGATTTGACGAGCGGTTTTGCTGCGTCGTAACAGAATAATTTCTACAGGCAAATCCGCAGCCATAGTTTGAATACGTTTCTGGATGTCATGAAGATAATCTTGCGTGGCTACTTCAATATCCAGCCAGACAGGGCGCTCTCCCTGATAATCACTGAAAGTCTGTAATTGTGCTTCTATTTGTTGCAGATTACCCCGAATGAGTTGCATTGGCTGATAATTCGGAACAGGTAACAGGGTAAGGTGACTGAATTTATCTTCCTGAAAATCCGCCAGACAGACACTTTTCTCTTGCCCAACTTCATCAAAACTCAGTGGAATAGGAGAACCGCTATAACGGATATGCTCAGTTTTATTGACCGACTGTGGGCGGTGAATATGCCCCAGAGCAATATAGTCAGCAGGAGGGAATGCTTGTGCAGGGAAAGCATCCAATGTGCCAATATAAATATCCCGCACGGAATCAGTCGTGGAGGCTCCAACTGTAGTTAAATGCCCGGTTGCGATAATCGGCAGAGATTGGCCAAGCTGCTCCCGTAAGCTACACGCCTGTTGGTAGAGCTGGTGGTAGTGTTCAGCGATGGCATCCTGTAAAGCTTGTTGTTTCTGTATGGCTGACTGGCCTGCTTTACTGAACATAATATCTCGCGGACGTAGGTAAGGAATGGCGCACAGAATGGCTCCAGCCTGACCATTTCTATTATTCAATACCTTAATTTGCTGTTGGGTATCAGTTTCAGCACAGGCAATAACAGTGGTATTCAGATAAGAGAACAGGGTTTTTGATTCATTGAGTGTTGCGACGGAATCGTGGTTTCCCCCAAGAATGACAAGCTGGCAACCTGTGGGTTGTAGGTCTACCACAAATCTGTTGTACAACTCCCGGGCATAGCTTGGTGGAGAACCTGTATCGAAAACATCTCCGGCAATAATCAGGGCATCAACCTGATGTTCATTTATTTGCCTGATAAGCCACTGTAAGAAGTGCTGATGCTCTGCCGCACGGTTTTTAGTAAAGAAATATTGCCCAAGATGCCAGTCTGACGTATGAATAATCCGCATATTTTTGCTCTGCTTATCTTACCTGTGTTACTGCGCTGCGCTGTCCTTGCATCCAGCTTCCCCTGTTCAGATGTTAATTATAATGAGTGTTCTGCGGATGTCGTGGGTAATTATAATTTCATTCATAAATTTTCGAGCGGCCTCGCAACGGCAATGAAATAGAGCAATTGATTGATAAATTCCTCGTAATGTTGGTTACAGTTTTATGATTAAGATGAAATCTATTTCATAAAACTGTAATAAAATTGCCTCACAATAGTTCACTGTGAATTTTGCTGACTTCAATCATACTGACAGGATTAACCATGGTTAGACGTATTTTGGTTGTTGAAGATGAAGCCCCAATTCGTGAAATGGTTTGTTTTGTTCTGGAACAGAACGGATATGAGCCTGTTGAAGCAGAAGATTATGACACTGCCATAGGGTGTTTGTCTGAGCCTTATCCTGATTTAGTCCTGTTGGACTGGATGTTACCCGGTGGTTCAGGAATACAAATTATCAAACAAATGAAGCGTAATAACACCACCAAAGATATTCCTGTCATGATGGTAACCGCACGAGGGGAAGAGGAAGATCGAGTGCGTGGGTTTGATGTTGGTGCCGATGATTATATTACCAAGCCATTTTCCCCCAGAGAGTTAATTGCCCGAGTTAAAGCTGTATTGCGTCGTATCTCCCCTATGGCAGCAGAAGATATTATCAATATAGAAGGACTGATGCTGGATTCTATATCCCATCGTGTTTCCAGTCAGGGGCAAAGTGTTGATATGGGACCAACCGAATTCAAACTTCTTCATTTTTTCATGACGCACCCGGAGCGTGTTTATAGTCGCGAGCAGTTGCTCAACTATGTATGGGGGGCGAATGTTTATGTAGAGGATCGCACGGTAGATGTACATATTCGTCGCCTGCGTAAGGCGCTGGAAATGGGTGGCCACGATAAAATGGTGCAGACTGTTCGTGGCACAGGTTATCGCTTTTCTACCCGTTATTAATCTTTCCGGTCGGGTGCTTGAGCCACCTACATAAATTCAGTTTGGGAAGCCAATAATGAGGCAACTTAAAAAACAACAAACCTGTACTGGAGAGAGTTAAGTGCTTGAGAGATTATCCTGGAAAAAGCTGGTACTGGGGTTATTTATTTTCTGTCTGCCCGCAGTGATTTTGTCTTTCTTTGTCGGCCAACTGGCGTGGTTGCTGGTTATTGCATTACTTCTGGCATTAGTATGGCACGACTATAACTTACTGAAGTTATCTGACTGGCTCTGGCTTGATCGTAGTATGTTGCCTCCGGCAGGCAGGGGAGGATGGGAACCAGTTTTCTATGGTATTTACCAGTTACAGCAACGTAATCGTAAGCGGCGCAGGGAACTGGCATTATTAATCAAACGGTTCCGCAGTGGCGCAGAATCATTGCCGGATGCCTTGGTAATGATGACAGTGGAAGGGAATATTTTTTGGTGCAATCGTCTGGCTCAACATTTATTAGGGTTCCGCTGGCCAGAAGATAATCGACAGTCTATTTTCAATCTTCTTCGCTACCCTGATTTCATCCGTTATATGATAGCGGGTGATTTTACTTCTCCTCTCTCTCTTGAATTAAATAATGGTCATATCGTGGAATTTCAGTTGATGCCTTACTCGGAAAGCCAATTACTGATGATTGCCCGTGACATCACGCAAAAAAGACGACTGGAAAACTCTCGTCGTGATTTTTTCGCAAATGCCAGCCATGAACTGAAAACACCGTTAACAGTGCTACAGGGTTATCTGGAAATGATGCAGGATCAGGAGCTCAGCGGGAAAGCAAATCAGAAAGTAGTGAGTACTATGCAGGAGCAGGTGCGGAGAATGGATTGTCTGGTCAGTCAGTTACTACATCTTTCCAGAATTGAGAGCGGCTCAAAGGTTGATGTGCACAATATGGTCGATGTTCCGGCTATGCTGGTTTTATTAGAGCAGGAAGTACAGACATTGGCAGATAAACAGTACGATATTGTCTTTAATGTCGATAACACATTACATGTGCTCGGAAATGAAGAGCAGCTCAGAAGCGCAATGTCGAATCTTATCCATAACGCTATTAACCACACAGAAAAAGGAACCCGCATAGAGGTTAGTTGGTTGAGAACAGTTCATGGAGCGTTGTTTAAAGTTGAGGATAATGGCTCCGGGATCAGCCCTGAACATTTACCGCGCCTGACAGAGCGTTTCTATCGAGTTGAACGTTCACGTTCAAGAAGTGCGGGTGGAAGCGGATTAGGGCTGGCGATCGTGAAACATGCCTTACACCACTACAATACTCATCTTGATATTACAAGTACGGTCGGGAAAGGTTCTGTATTCAGCTTTTTATTACCTCTGCAGTTTATTGCTCCTGATACAGAAACTGATTAAAAAATCATAAGGTTAATAAAATTAAATGGTAATAATACAGGCAAAAAAATGATTTATTAGCCAATGTGGGCAAAAAAAGTGCAAATCATATAGGGTGTAATCAATGATAGATGATAATAATCACTAATTTTGAAATTAGTTTGAAATATTGCTCTGCTTTTCGGTTTGTTACTTGCCTTTTAACGCTATAAAAGTTTTACTTGTGGGCAGTTGTTGGCGATTCTACCTGTTATTACCACTATCATTTTGTATCTTACAAGTATCAGTAAATATGATACTAATCACTGACTGTTTCATCAGGATCCAGTTTCGCCAGTGAAAATTCAAGTGCTTGCAATATTTCCTATTGTATATGCAATTCTTTTAGCAACAATAATGTAACAATCATTATGACACATCGTTTATCATCTAAAGATATTTGGGCATTAGGCTTTATGACCTTTGCCCTGTTTGTTGGTGCGGGAAATATCATTTTCCCACCTATGGTTGGCTTACAGGCGGGTGAACATGTTTGGGTCGCTGCTGCTGGTTTTTTGCTTACGGCTGTAGGTTTGCCTGTTATTACTGTTATTGCCCTGGCGAAAGTCGGTGGCGGTATTGAAGCGCTGAGTTCACCTATTGGTAAAACAGCCGGTTTAATACTGGCAACGATATGCTATTTGGCTGTTGGTCCGTTATTCGCAACGCCGAGGACAGCAACAGTTTCTTTTGAAGTGGGTATTGCTCCGTTAACAGGTTCAGGTGACCTTCCACTTTTTATTTATAGTGTCATTTATTTTTTGCTGGTGATTTTTGTTTCGCTATATCCGGGCAAATTACTGGATAGCGTCGGGCATGTGCTGGCACCAATCAAAATAGCGGCATTGGTGATTCTCGGAGGGGCTGCTGTATTATGGCCTGCAGGGCATCCTATTCCTGCCATTGAGACTTATCAGGAGATTCCGTTTTCAAATGGCTTTGTGAATGGCTATCTGACAATGGATACTCTGGCGGCGATGGTATTTGGTATTGTTATTGTCAATGCTGCACGCTCTAGAGGGGTAAAATCTTCTTCATTACTGACGCGTTATACGATGTGGGCAGGTTTGATTGCAGGATTTTGTCTGACTCTGGTTTACCTTTCTTTGTTCAAGCTGGGAGAGGGTAGTGGCGATTTAGTACCTACGGCTGATAATGGTGCGGCTATTTTGCATGCCTATGTTCAGAATGTTTTTGGTAACTATGGCAGTTTCTTCCTTGCGATACTTATATTTATTGCTTGTATGGTAACTGCAATTGGCCTAACTTGTGCCTGTGCTGAATTTTTCAGCCGTTATCTGTCACTTTCTTATCGTACTCTGGTCTTACTTTTGGGGCTCTTTTCCATGTTGGTTTCCAATCTGGGGCTGAGTCATCTGATTACGTTTTCAATTCCGGTACTTACGGCAATTTATCCCCCTTGTATTGCGCTGATATTGCTGAGTTTTACTAACCGCTGGTGGCATAATTTTACCCGTATTCTGGCTCCTGCAATGCTGGTAAGCCTGATATTTGGGATTTTGGATGCCATTAAATCATCTCATTACCTGTCACATATGCTGCCAGAGTGGGCTACTCATCTGCCTTTGGCAGATAAAGGTCTGGCATGGTTAATACCAACTCTGCTGTCAGTGGCTGTATTTGCTCTTTATGATCGCATTGCGGGAGGAGCCAAACTCCCAAAGCATGAAATACAGCAGGGACAAAGCTGATTATTATATTTTGATGTTTTTGTAGTAATAAGAAAATGAAACACCACAGCATGGATTTATGCTGTGGTGTTTTTGTTGTTCATTTTTTCACTAAAATAATTGTGCCTATCAGTAAATATAAAACCGAATTTTATTAATAATGAAAAAAACTATGATGAATTTAATCATTATTAGAAAGTGTTTTTTTAAATTAAGACTTATTAT